>JBCCJE010000822.1:0-3097 GCA_039027925.1 Bacteroidota bacterium | reverse complement strand
GTGAAAAATTCCTTCACCTACCCACAAAAAAAAATCTCCTGCAACTGAAGGCTAATTTAGCTGTAGGAGATATAAACATACTATGAGAAAACTACACGGTTCAAAGATACATTTCATTTTATTAATATTAAAATATTTTTAATGTATTGGTCGGATTTTTAAGGGAGTGGTTAATATGTTTTAGTAAATGGTCAATGCCGTGCATAATTTTTTTAGAAAAATGGGCTACACTTGTACAATGGAGAGTATTTTTTGATAGTGAATCGAACTCGTTGATTAAGATATCAGATACCTTCGAAATATCCGAAACATGGAGTTGTCTATCAAATAGTTGAATCCACTACTAATTTTCTTTGCGCACAAAACTTGAATTGAAGAATCACGAGCACAGATTAATTTAAAAACGGAAAGGTAAAAAATGGAATCTTGATGATGGGCAAAAAAAAATTCCTACACCCTAGAAGGGAAAAAAAGGTGTAGGAAAATTAAACATACTATGAGAAAACTTATGCAATATAGGACGCTCCCTAGGATTCGAAAAGGTAGATTTAGGCAAAGGATGGAAATCACCACGCAATGGTGCATATTTTTTAGGAAACGGTAAAAACGAAAAAGCCTTTTGCAATTGCAAAAAGTGGATGATGATGTTTTCTTGGAGGAAAAAAATTTCCTGCATCTCAGGAGGGAGCAAGATGCAGGAAGATTAAACAAACATACTATGAGAAAACTGATGCTAATATATAGCGATTATTTTGAATACGAAATAGGAAATGACCGAGTGGGATAGAATTAATGGCGAGTGGTATATTTCACTTAGATAACGGATTTTTAATATTAGTTAAATATTAATTTGAAGATCAATGATGGGAATTTTTACTTCTACCCGAGTACCAGATGGTCGGCCCTTAGCGCCACGTAAGTCTATTGTTTTTACCAAAAATCCTTTTTTACTGGACTTGTGCAAGATACGGAGTCGCTGCTCCGTAATGCTCGTACCTCTGGATTTATGAGTGAGGTGATAGCCATCTTTTCTTTGGCGTTCTTTGGCCAGCTCTCTGCCTATTCCGTTATCTTCCACTACACAAAGGATGGTATCCTCATCTGCCAACGAAAACTCGATAGTCACTAATCCCGATTCTACCGTACGCAATCCGTGCTCAATAGCATTTTCTACGTAGGGCTGAATAATCATAGTAGGTACGCCCATGATGTCCTCCTCAATGTCGTCGCTCAACTTGATTTCGTAATTCAAGGTATTTTCAAATCGAAGTTTTTGATTCAGGATCAAATAGTCTTCTAAAAATTCTATTTCTTTTTCTAACGAAATCGTCTCTAAATCCGAGTACTCCAAACTCTGTCTCATCAATTTGGCAAACTTAGCCAAATACTTAGTCGCCGAATCTGTCTGATTGGAAGTGATAAAATTCTGAATACTATTCAAAGCATTGTACATGAAGTGAGGATTCATTTGCGCACGTAAGGCCTTCAATTGTAGTCCCGTAGCTTGTAGCCTTAGCATTTTAGCTTCCTGTTCACTTTTTTCGGCTTCGTACTTTACGCTCATCTCCATGACGCCCCGTTGGTTGACCTCTTCGTAGTGCTGTTCCTTGATGTTGTTATGAAATTGCAGATACTCGTAGGCAGCCTTATAATTTTTCATTTCGGCGTAGTAGCCTGCGACCTCTCGTGATACATCGGATAATTGTTTTAAGTCGCTGTCTGCGTACTGAAAAGCATTCATAAAGTGTCGCTCTGCGCGTTTGTGCCGATTGGTATCAGCGAATAATCGCGCCTTCCAACACTCGATGACCGAAAGGTTGGTTCTGTTGACGCCCCTCCTCTCTACGTAAAGACTTTCTGCTTTGCCAAACAAATCCAGCGCTGGCTGGTATTTTCTTTTCAAATAATAACAATACCCCAGATTGGCGTAAGCACCCGCCCGAGCATCTTGACTGATATCATCTTGTATCTGTATAGCCTTACTGAAAAATGTCTCTGCGCTGTCGTGCTCATCCAACGACATGTAGGCTTTCCCCACATTCAGATAATGCCACGACATTCGAGTACGCATCCCAATCGTCTCGCAGAGGTTAGCCCCCTTGAGATAGGCGTTTACACTTTTTTCGGTATTGCCATTGTGTTCGTAGATTCTTCCTAGCCCACTATAAATTAAGGCCAGAAAATAATAATCCTTCAGACCAAGGCGATGTTCCGCCGCCGTGATATTTTTTTCAGCGTCGAGCAAGAGTTCAATGGCTCTGGCATAATTGGATACGTGAAGATTCAAAAAACCCAGGCGACAGGTAATACGGGTCTCCAACAAACGATCAGGAAAAGCTTTGAGCTTCTTTTCGGCTTCCTCTAGGTAGTACTTCGCCATCTCTCGTTTGTCCAAATTGATGCAAGTCCCAGCGTAGTCAATGTAGGTATCTACTTGCTGTTGGATGTCTCCTCTTTCTTCAATAATTTCTATGGATTTTTGAAAATGTTGTTCGGCGAGTAGGTAGTTGTAGAGTTGGTTTTCTATCAGCGCTTTGTTTTTGTTGTAGTTGTACTCAAAGTCAGGATTGGGATTTTCCTCCAAAATTTGGGCAATTTCCGCCAAGCACTTTTGCCCCTTTCTGACATTGGTAAAAGTGTAGTGACTGGCTAGCTGATCGAGTAAGACCAATCGCTGCCGATCATCTTTTTGTTGATTGAGTTGTCGCTCAAGTTGTTTGATATTAGATTTTTGGTCCAGATGCGTAGTCATCAATAATGATTTGAGGGGTATAAAATTAGAAATAATTTATATGGTTAAAATACAAATATAATTTTCCGTAGAGTAATTTTTATTGTTTTTATCAGATTAAATTCAAGTCACGATTAGTTAAAAATAAAAAAGGCTACAACTAAATATTGCAGCCTTTTCACAGTCATCAATGCTGTAAAATTTTTTTTATTGAGGGATTATGTCGCCACAGCTACTAGAGCTGTTTTTCTTCTTTTTCCCCCCAAAGATTTTTTTCATATTGATACTTGGCAGATGACTAAGGTCGTCTAGTTTTTTCTTTTTCTTTTTGTTAAAATTGAAAAGTCCCATAGTGTTTGGATTTTT
>JBCCJE010000821.1:0-3099 GCA_039027925.1 Bacteroidota bacterium | reverse complement strand
TCTTACTGTTCTAATTGTTAAAATTTACTAGCAAAAGTTTATTTTTTTTCGTAGATTTAAAGTTCAGTCCCAAAGATTTCATACCGTTTATATTTTCACCTTCAAGCTAGTAATTTCCCCTTTATTTAGGAAGCAAACTCTTAACTGTTGATGGAGTCCCTCCTGACTCATCAATCCATTCATTTTTTATTTAATTGTCAATTTTCCTTTCATAATCCTTGCTGATTGTTCAAACACGCTTGTTAGCATTTTGAATTATGAATATGAAACTCCCATATATTAAAAAGAAACATAAAAAACAAAGTAAACCGATGCAAACGCTAAAATGTACCCATTTTTTCTTTCTTTCTCTATTGCTCATTTTTACTCCAAAACTCCAATCCCAATCTACTTTAGAAGGTGGCGACCTAGCCGTGGTAGGCGTCAATGCCAATAATTCTGCTTGTGGCGTCGGCGGCGAAGACCTCATCAGTTTTGTCTGTTTTAAGGACATCGAAAGTGGAACGGTTATTCACCTGACGGATAATGGTTGGGAAAGAACCAATCCAGGATTCTTTGGTGACTCCGAGGGAACACTCGAAATGACTTACACGGGGGCTACCATCCCGGCGGGTCAAGTGATTACGCTTTCTGCGGTCAACTCGCCGTCACCCGGAGTTTACACTAGCCTCACACACGGTGGGTGGAACTTCAATAACGTAAACTCTCCGCCGGGTTTTTCCATGAATATGAATAGCTCGGGCGATCAGATTTATTTTATGCAAGGTGGTATTTGGGACATCGGGAATCCTACGGCGGGCACCCACGATGCTTCCTACGTAGGAGGAAGTGTTTTATTCGGATTCAATACGCAATCTAATTGGATGGCCAACGGCACCTCCCAGCAATCCAATCTTCACCCCGACGTGACCCCTTGTTTTCACATGGAACCTTCCAGCGGTCAGTCGGATTTTTTAAAATATACGGGGGCAACCACTACTGCCACCCAATTGGAATGGATAGAAAGAATAGGTAATCCTAGCAACTGGACTTCCTACCCTAGCTGCACGGCTTACAATGCCGCTTTGCCTAACTACGCTGGGCTAGTCAGTTTTCCCATAGCTCCTAGCGGTATGTCTATTAGTTGCACGACTTGTACTGCTTCTTGTCCCGGATTCAATGAGACTTTAGTTTTTAATTTACCCAATTCGGGCGGGCCGTTCAATGTAATTTATACTGATGGGATTAACGATTTTCCTCTAAATGGAATTAACAATGGACACGTAGAAAGCCTTATCATCAATCAAAGTACTACCTTCTCTTTGGTGTCCGTCACGGCGGTAAATGGATGCCCCGTTTTTTCTAATTTTGATGGAGAAGCTATGGTGACAGTTGGCGGTGGTAGCGGTGGCGGTAATGCTAGTATCTCGGGAGGTGGTGTGCTTTGTTCCGAAAATTGTTCGAACGTAACGGTTAACATCACGGGGGGAACGCCTCCCTACACTGTGGGTGCATCCGTAACTTTTGCACCGTTGGTCAATAATTTTCCCTTATCATTTCCTGCATCTACTACTAATTTTACGATAACAGTTTGCTCACAGGGCAACTTGCCGAGCTTTGACCCAACAACCGCTACCTTAACCATTCCGAGTACTATTTTGGGAAATGGTTCGATTACCCTGACTTCCCTATCGGATAACACGGGATGCAACGGAACGGTCAGCAATGCTCCATTCAACATTACCATCGAATCTACGCCAAGTGCGTTTCCTACTGCTCTGGAAGCCTGCGACGATGGAACAGGGACTGCCACTTTCGATTTAACCTCACAAAATAATACAGTCAACGGTGGAAATGGAAATACAGTTACTTGGTTTGAAGACGCTGCTGCAACAGTAGCCATTAATAATCCTACCAATTATACTACGGCATCCACTACGGTTTACGCCGTCGTTAGCACCACTAATTGCGACTCTGATCCAGTTGCGGTACAACTCAATGTCACCCCTCCTCCACTCATCAACCCTATCTCTCTCGGGGCTTGTTCGAGTAGTAATCAAGCGGTTTTTGATTTGACATCAATCAACAGTGCCGTCAACGGAGGGAGTGGTTTTCCCGTCACTTGGTTCACAGATCCTGTGGCTACCAACCCGATCAATCTTCCTACGGCTTATCTTTCGGGAAATGGTGCAGTTTACGCAGTCGTCACCGGCAATGGATGTGCCTCTCAGCCCGAAACGATTACTTTACTGATTGTCCCTGGACCTACTGGTAATGCTATTACCATTTCGGAATGCGAATCGCAGTTGGCTCCAGGTTTTGCTGATTTTAATTTAAATCTTTACAACGAAGATGTGAATGGTGGGACTGGAGAACCCGTTAATTGGTTTATTGATGTGACGACCAATATTCCGATCATCAATGGAATTGTAGCTGCTCAAAATAATACCATAGTTTATGCCGTAGTGGGTAATCCACCCTGCACTTCAGGCCCCATTGCGATCACCTTATTAGTAGTGTCTGCGCCTACGGCAAATTCCGCAAGTTTGGACGCTTGCGCTCAATTCAATAATCAGGCGGTCTTTGATTTGACCTCCGTAAATTTTATTGTAAGTGGAGGCTCAGGCGGTCAAATAAATTGGTTTGAAGATGCTACTGGTAATACCCCAATAGCCAATCCTACTGGCTACACTTCGGGCAGTACCACCGTATTTGCGGAGGTTGCCTTTGCCAATTGTGCTTCTGCTACGGCACCAGTTACGCTGACAGTTACACCAGCACCAACGGCCAATCCTACTTCCGCTACCGATTGTGATTTGGGAAATGGTACAGCGGTCTTTGACCTCAACGCCCTCGCTGGGCAGGTCAATAATCAGCCCGGGATCACCGTCAATTGGTTCTTTGACATCAATGCGCAAACGCCCATTCCTTCGCCTTACAATACGGCGACCACTACGGTTTACGCCGTCGCCTCTAATGCTAATTGTACATCTCAGGCTGTACCCGTGAATTTGATTGTGGGAAATGCGCCAACTGCTAACAATACTTTTACATCCGCTTGTGAATTAGGAAATGGTACGGCAGTTTTTGACCTCAACGCCCTCGCTGGGCAGGTCAATA
>JBCCJE010000820.1:0-3110 GCA_039027925.1 Bacteroidota bacterium | reverse complement strand
TTTTAATTCAAGAAGATGGAACAATTGTGCTGTTGGACTTTGGGGCTACCGGCACTTTGGGTACCGAAATGCGAGAAGGTTTTTTGAGATTGATCGAAGCGGCTGCTAAAAATGATGCCGACAAAATAATTGATGCCCTCCAAAGTTTGGGCTTCATCGCTTACGATCGCAATGCGGAAAAAGTAGCAGAAAAAGTAATCGCTGCCTTCCGGAATTTTCTACAAAATGAAGTCGAGTTTGAAGGATTGAATTTTAAAGACCTTAAAGTGAATCCCTTCCAAACCAGTCTTTTTAACCTCACTACGGAAATTGGTTTTCAGGGCTTAGCCAATACGATGCAGATTCCCAAGGAGTACGTTTTACTCAATCGAATGGTGACTTTGTTGCTTGGTATTTCCAACACTTTGGATTCAAGAATCAATCCCATCGAAGTAGTTCGCCCCTATTTTCAAACATTCATGGTCGGAGAATCTGGCGACGTTATTCAGTTTGTCAAGGATTTTGTCAAAGACTCCGCCGCCAATCTTTTGACAATTCCCAGCGATTTGGGGGCAGTACTGAATCGAGCAAGAAGGGGCAAACTAGAAATCCAAGTCCTCGGCGACGATGTCCGTACCAAACTTTATTACGCACTCGGCCAACAACTCCTCTTTGCCATCCTCACCGTTGCCGCTTGCGGATTTGCTTATTTGTTTTACGATTTAGGAGAGCAGAGTTTGACCAAATGGAGTATAGGTGCTGCCATCGTGTGTGTATTTTTATTATTGAAAAATTGGAGACGCGGGAACAAGTTGCGAAAGATGTTGTGAGTAATTTATCATTCAAGGCGATGTTGTAATTAATGATTTCTATTTTTTCTATCTTCACAGCCACATCTTTTGGAAAAATTAAAACTGTATTAAAATGAAAAACCAACCCATTTTTTTCCTCCTTTCTTTACTTCTAATATTCAGTTGTGATATGGATAATGATAAAAAATATACTCCCAAGTACGATTCCTTTGAGGATTATCCAGTTTACGACGGCGATGATCTTGGCTATCAATTTTCTCCCGCAAAGACGACCTTCAAGCTGTGGTCGCCCAACGTGGAGGCTGTCCGAACACTTCTCTACAACAAAGACATTGATGGTCGGATCATCGGTACCTATCCGATGATAGTAGATGAAAAAGGAGTTTGGGAATTGACCTTGAACGAAAATTTGGAGGGGAAATTTTATACCTACCAAATCAAAAATGGAGGGGATTGGATAAGCGATGCCGCTGACCCCTACTCTATCGCTTGTGGCAGAAATGGTCGAGCTACCCAAATCGTGGATATGAAAAAAACTGATCCTGATGGTTGGGAAAATGACAAACGACCTCCGCTGGCAACACCCAACGACATGGTGATTTACGAGTTGCACGTAAGAGACGTAAGCATCTCCAAAAATTCAGGTATCCAACAAAAAGGAAAATTTTTAGGCCTCGTAGAAACGGGTTCGTTGAGTCCTGATGGCTTAGCTACGGGCATTGACCATATGAAAGCAATGGGCATCACCCACGTACACATCATGCCCGCCTTCGATTTTAGAAGTATAGATGAAACCAAATCAGAAGAAAAAAGAAATTATAATTGGGGGTACGATCCCCACCTCTATAATGTTCCCGAAGGAACTTACGCTACCGATCCTGCTGATGGTGCAGTAAGGATCAAGGAGTTCAAAAAAATGGTCAAAGGATTTCACGAGGCAGGTATCCGCGTTGTTTTGGATGTAGTTTATAATCATACGGGTTCTCCCCGACGGTCTGTTTTTGATCGGCTAGTCCCCGATTATTATTTTCGTTTTAATGAAAATGGTAAAAGATCAGACGCATCCGCCTGTGGCAACGAGACAGCTTCGGAAAGACCAATGGTGCGCAATTTTATCCTACACTCTGTTCGGCATTGGGTCGAGGAGTACCACATTGACGGGTTTAGGTTTGATCTCATGGGCATTCACGATATCGAAACGATGAATCAAATAACAAAGACTTTACAAGCCATTGATCCTACTATTTTCGTGTACGGTGAAGGATGGACTGCGGGTGATAGCCCACTCCCCGAATCAGAGCGAGCCATCAAAGCCAACGGCCAAAAATTGGATCAGGCAGCTCTGTTTAGTGATGATATACGGGATGGACTCAAGGGGCACGTCTTTACCCACGATGCCAAAGCATTTATTAGCGGAGCGGCAGGGCTAGAGGAAAGTGTGAAATTTGGAATCGTCGGGGCTACCCAACATCCACAAGTTGATTATGATACCGTGAACTACTCCAATGCACCGTGGGCCAAACAACCTGCCCAGTGTATCAATTACGTAAGTTGTCACGATAATCATACCCTCTACGACCGCTTAACGATCTCTTGCCCCAATGCCTCGGAGGAAGACAAAAGAAAAATGGGACAATTAGCTTTGGGAACCATCCTAACCTCGCAGGGTATTCCTTTTTTACATGCGGGCTCAGAATTTTTAAGAACTAAAAATGGGGTAGAAAATTCTTTTGAAAGCCCTGACTCCATAAATGCTATGGATTGGGCTAGAAAAAAGGAATACCTCGAAACCGTTGATTTTGTAAAAGATATGATCGCCTTACGAAAAGCACATCCTGCCTTTAAAATGAAAACACAGGCAGACATTGCGACAAATCTTCAGTTTGGAATGGTCAAGGAAAATTTGATTACCTATACCCTCGATGGAGAAAAAGTAGGCGATGATTGGAAAAAAATCCAAGTCATTCTCAACGGCAACGCCAATGCTCAAAACGTAACGATTCCTTCGGGCAATTGGAAAGTAATTGTCCAAAATGGAAAAGTCAACGAAAAGGGATTAAGAACTTTTGCGGGAAATAATTTTAAAGTGGATGCGATTGACATTGTCGTTTTAGCCCAGGAGAATACAGAAAAAATTTGAAGTTATGATACAAAAGAAAAGCGTCATCATCGTCTCCTAGGAATGGTGCATTAATAAATTTACATTTTATGCGCAGTTATTTTTTCTTTATGCAAGGCGAAAAACGTAGGCGATGCGGGGCATCGGCGAGGCTTTTTAACGCAGCAGAAAGGAAAAAGAACAAGTAGAAAATGTAAAGT
>JBCCJE010000819.1:0-3116 GCA_039027925.1 Bacteroidota bacterium | reverse complement strand
CGTTGAGCCTAATAAAGCGAGAGGTTTTTCCATTACCCACAAATTCGAATGGAGAGTTAAAGGTGAAAATATTATCTTTATCAAATTGAAAAAAGCCGCTACCAACGAAATTAAATTTTCCATTAATAATGAGTTCACCGCCTTTTTTGATGTGGATAGAACTTTCAAGCCACCATAAATCTATATTTGCTCCAGCGTCAATCTCCAAGATGCCTCCGTCTTCAACTATCAGTTGAGCTTCAGATACCAAGCGTAATGTACTTCCTGATTTAACGTGGATTCTACTATTGTTCCGAACAATACATTTTCCCTTTTCTATTATTTCCAATTTACTATCAGGCTCCAAAATTACTTCACTATTTTCATGTACTAAAAGTGTTGAAAAATCCTTTGCTTTTACTTCGCCATCAGCATTAATCTTCATTGATGCTTCTGGCCCAATTGAGAGTTTACTATATTTATCAACCTCTACTCCATCGTTGCCGTTAACGATCAGTTGGCTATTTTTACCAAAATAAAGCTGACCAACATTTGTAACACCATTGTTATAATCTCCTACGATAATTTTTCCTCCTGCTTCTACGGTTACATCTACCGCAGGAAAATCATCTTCGCAATTGACACCCGGAATCCTTACCGCAAATTGCTGGGGATTATCATTTTGTGGGTTGGAGGCAGTAATATCTCCGATCCGACTGTTGCGATTTATCCAGATTTCTGCTCCATTTTGGATAGTAATATTCTCGGTAATAACTCGGGGTGTTTCAATTGGAGGGGTATTATTATCAATAGATGCCTCTCTGCCGAAATTATAAATATTCCCCGATATTAATGGGCTAATTACTCCTCCTAAAGTAGGTGGTTCTAATTCTTCCGTCAATAAATCTGCTATACGGACATTCATGGAGACATGCGATTGATTGAACTCATTATTTCCAGTAAAGGGAGACTCTATCGAGTTGTCTATTGATGTGATCCAGCGCTTGACAGCTTGTCCTCCAACTGGAGAAGTCGTTACGGGATCTGTTTGAGGTGGCATATCCAAGGCACTAACAGTAGGAATAAACGAGAAACTTTTGAGGGGTACATCATAATTGGAGTACTCTACATCACTAAGGCTACTAATTAGTGTTCCTAGCCCTGTTCCTAAATCTAATAATCCTAAATTGGAGATACCTCCAGGGGCATCATCTAATTTTAGTGGTTCGGATAATTCAAAACAAATTTCGTCTGTTTGGTTATTCGCAAACGGTTCACAAAGCAGACTGATATCAACAGTTATTTTTCGCTCATACATCCAGGTAGAGGTACTCGTGGCAGCATACACGTCTGCATCAATAATGACATCATAACATCCTTGCCATACACCTTGCCCAGCTACTTCTTCCAGTCGGATATAAAGTTCCATTATCTTCATGATTTGATCTACGGACTCCTGAAGATTACCAAAGTCCGAACCATTCGATAGAGCAATATGACGAGTAATCGTATTTAATGATTGCATATTCTCCAAGCCATCAATGTAGTCGAATATAGCGGGAGAGGGGGCTAGAGAAAAGAAATCAGTACAGCTAGAACCTCCCGAATTCAATAAAACCCGAGTCTTCAGTAGGTCAACTGCCGCAGGAGAGTTGAGAAGTTGCACAGCAAAATCTAGAGAAGCAGTACTTGCTCCTACATTAGATGCTTGGTCAAGTAAATCCAAAAGAAATGCCTGAATACCAATAGGATAATTAGCACCCTGTAAAGGAGCATCAAAAGTGAAAAAACGTTCTACCTCGGCATTTTTACCTTGTTCGTTATGCATTTGGAGTAAGGCCAATTTACAGACTAAACCACCCATACTTGCCCCTATCAATACATTGGGTTCATTACTGCCATCTGCGTGTTTTCGGGCATTGACCCATTCTATCGCCCGAATGATAGCGTTGGCATTATTCGATATGGAGGCAAAGGCATCTTGATAGTCCACCCAGATAAGGTCGTACTCCTGTTCGTTTAGCCAGTCTTCTAAAGATAGTCCGTTACTGTTTAATTCATCTAATATATCATCAAACAAATTATCAGGAGTAGTTGTACCACCAAATCCCTCAATCACAATTAAAGGTCGTCGAACTTTTCCATCTGCGCAGGCAGAAAAGATGCTTAAATCCACACCAGGTAAGGATACTTCTTCTGGGTTGTCTTTATCATAAGGCATTCCGCTTTCGGGTCCTTTGGTTAGATGATGCCCCTTTTCGACTTCTACAAAAGTGGTTATACGGATATTCCGGTCATTGTATTGGTACTGTAAAATAATAGCTTTTCTTCCAGGGGTGGAATAATTTACTTTTTCTATTCTACCCATTTTATAGGGCTGGAATCCCTCCCCATTATCGAAATTAATTTGCATTTGTTGAATCCCCTTGGGTAAATTGGTAAACATCAATTCTCTAGGTAAAACAAAATGAAATGCTGAGCCTTTTACCTGCTGTTGTAAGGCGGTCATAGCAAAGCAAGTATCTTGAGCATAAGGCGAACTAGTCCGATTGGGCACATCGTGCATTTGCCCTTCCGACCATTCCAGTAAATGATTATCCCTTGCTTTTATGGTGATATAATCAAACTCCATCATCATACTTGCCAATAGGATAGTATCGGTTGGTTGATGTAGTTTCGGTATTTTAGAAAGATAAATATCAGGGGTGGGTAAGACCGAACGTCCCACCGCTGCCCCACGAAACTGCCCATAAAGCATTCCAAATTGGTCTAAGTTGACTTGCATCGAGTCCGCTACATTTCTACCGTCAAATCGCCACGGCGAAAGAAAGATGGGGGTTTGGTGAATAAGAATGTTGCTCTTGACCTCACTTTTATCAAGTGGAGCATAAATGTTACTGATGCGCTCTTCGAGCGTTTGGGCTTGGCATATAGCTATCCAGCCCCATGACACGACTAGTGTCATAAAGAGGTAAATCCTTTTCATGATTTAATGATTTAAAATGTAAAAAATAAAGTTATTGCAGTTGTTACTGAGGTTGGTATTTTACATCAAAGCGACCTTCGGTTATGTCCAGAGTATCTGAGTTATGATTATCAACAAGACGAATATTAAATTTTCCAGAACAGATATTATT
>JBCCJE010000818.1:0-3121 GCA_039027925.1 Bacteroidota bacterium | reverse complement strand
TAAGAACGCTTGCATTCCCACTTTCCCATCTCACGGAGTTCTCAAAGCGTGTGGCTAAGAGTTACCTTTATTCATTTAACAGTTACAAAGATAAGAATGGACTTACCCCCAAAATTTGGATTCGAGAATTCATATGATCGAGTTATAATTAATTAGGTAAGAGAAATATTGGATTTTTATGAGAAAAGGTTGACGGAATTGTTGATTGAGTTGGGGATTGGGGAAAGGCCGGGGGGAGTGTTAGAGAGTCATAAGTTGTCGAGTTTTATCCGTATATGAATTTACTAAACCTACTAGTTCCGCAAATTAGAAATTCATAATCGGTAACTTTCTATTTGGAAATGTGCCGTGCCTCTGGCACTCGGAGGTAATAAACTTCGGATTTTTTTAATACTACCCATCTGTTGTCCCTCTGGGACTTTTCAAGTTACAGAGCACCAGAGGTGCGGAATATAGGTAGCAAAATTAAAGTTCGGTATGGTCTCGAAGTCCCAGAGATAATGCCATGTGGCAAATGTAACAATCAATTCACGTAAGTAAAGAAATAATTGAGCTTTGCTAAGTATTAACTCCTAATTTGCGAAGCTAGAAGATTTGGTAAATGTACTTTCCCCAAAAAATAAATCACTCCATACCTTCCATTTTTAAAATCTTATCTAGCTGCTCTCGTAACTGTCGCTCTAAATCCTCTGTACTTTTGTAGAGGGTATAAAAATGACCGAGTCTTCCAACGTACTTTTTAAAGTTTACTAAACTCTTTAATTTTTTTAAATCTTCTTCTGTTCCTCCGTAGGATACTTCTTTGAAATAAGTGTAAACATACTTTGGCTTATTTCGCTCTTGAAAATTCTGATGAGCTATCTTAAATTCTTCTCTGGTGTACTTGCCTACTTTTGTTCCAAACAATCCAATAAAAATATTACTCTTTGCAACTGCTTTGTTATACTCATCCTGCAATCTTGTTTTAGACATCGCATCCAAGAAATCTTCCCAAAGATTAAGTTTTAAATAAATATTCTTATCGTAGAGCCGATCATTCTGTCGGCGTACCCATCTCTCTATGGCATCTCTATCCATCTTTAGTTCATTAGAAGAAGCTAAAAATAATTCTAGTTTTTTACGGGGAGCAGTATCTTGTATGACTTCGGGTAATTTTTCCATAAGGGTTTCTTTTGGGGGAGTGGTTGGGGCATCTTCTTTTCGACGGTGAGTTATTTTTTCCGCAAGTGACGGCAGTTGATTTTTCTCTAGTGGTTGATAATCTTGATTATTCGTTGAAGTTTTCCAATTTTCTAAAGTGTTGGCTTCGGCGTAGCCTTCCAATTCTCGAATGATTTCTAGCAGCCATTTTCGCTCTGCACTTTTTTCAATAGTAATGAGCATGGCTTGTAGCCTTTCTTCGGGATGGGCCACTAACTCTACCATAAATAATCCCTCCGCCGTAGGAATCAAGATTCCATTTCTCCAAATGTACTTGAGTTCCGTTTTTCTACCTAAGCGAGCAATAAAAGATTGGATTTTATAATAATCTACGTAGTCATATTCTTTTTGATAATATTGTTTTGGATCACTCCGCTTTGCCCAAAGTAGTTCTGCCTCGGCAGAAATGGTAGGTGGTAAAAATTCTGGAAAAATATACCGATTGTCTAAGTTCTTTTCATCCTCACGTCCCTCATATTTGATAGGAAAACACAATCCACAGCTTTGCATAAATTGTAAAAACAGCCACTTATGCGCTGGGGTGTAACCATCTCCAAAAGCTTCAAAGATGTGTTTGGCCCTGACGTTACCTTTCCAGTCTTTCCGAATATTATCGTAAAAGTCACTTCCTCGATCCATGGGGCGATAGATAGCATTCAATGCCCACCGCTGATCAATGATGATTGTATCTTTTAAGTATTCTTCATTGTAGTAAAGAATGCCGCTATGATGCAATAACTTTAACAAAGCAGGAACGGTCTTTTCCATCACCCGATGCGCTTGGCATAGCTCCTCAAATGCTGCTTTGGACATTAATGGAGGCATCGGCTCTTCGGAGGTTTCCAGATTACTCGTTAGTTTCGCCCTGACTGCCAACCACGATTGGGGCATTAACATTCCGTACTCCCTCAATTCTTGGGTACGTTCCAAAATCATAGATTTTAAAATACCAATTCCAGTTCCCGCTAGCGCATCGGTATGGACAAAATCATCCACCTCTAATTCCGTAGCTATCATTTTATGTTGTTTGGATACTTTAGGAAAGATCCCTTTTTTATTTTGTACAATAATGATTTTACTTTTAGGACTTTGTTCTTTGACTTGGTGGATCCAAAAATGCAAAGGAGAATCTCTAACGGCTTCTTCGGTAATGCGGTCGGGATGATATTGTTGTTCTTCTGCCCGTTCCTCCGTTTCTGGATCAAAAACGATTAATTGAATAGCTTCGGAACGAATAAACATTTGGTGAGTACCGTGATAGATTTCTTGTCCCCCAAAGTCCCAAATATTATATGCTACTTGGGGATCAGATAATTTATTTGTCCATTTTTCTAACTGAATACCGTGGGTGGAGTCGTGTGGGGTAGAACATTTACTTTCTTTGAGTGCCGTGACAATACTACTTTTTCCAACGTTTCCATTCCCGGTGACTAACATCTTAAATAAATAATTAGGCTGGATTGCTTTGGGATCAGCAGTAGCTTTCCACCACGCTACTACGTCTGAATAGCAATTGGAATATTTATTATCCCCCAACAAAGCATTAGGAATATTTTTAATTGGATTATTGTATAATGTTAGCTCGTGAATATTTTTAAGTTTTTTTAAAATTTTAATATCCGCAATTTGATTTTCGCTGAGGTCTAAATATTGTAATTGGCGGAAGTGTTGTAAAAAACTAATATCGGAAATTTGATTGGAGCTGAGGTATAAAGATTGTAATTGGTGGAGGTGTTGTAAAAAACTAATATTGGAAATTTGATTGGAGCTGAGGTATAAAGATTGTAATTGGTGGAGGTGTTGTAAAAAACTAATATCGGAAATTTGATTGGAGCTGAGGTATAAAGATTGTAATTGGTGGAGGTGTTGTAAAAAACTAATATCGGAAATTTGATTGGAGCTGAGGTATAAAGATTGTAAT
>JBCCJE010000817.1:0-3130 GCA_039027925.1 Bacteroidota bacterium | reverse complement strand
GGTATCTTGTCCCAAAAATATTTTCATCCTCTAGTACTTCTTCTCCCTCGGCAATAGATGCAGCTATATCAATGGGTGTGAATCTTCTTCCTCCCGAAAGGTTAAACCTCGCATCAAAGGTCAAAGTAAATTTATCACTAATCACAAATTCTTTTCCTCCTAACACATTAATTACATAATTGGAATTAAAGAAAGTATTGTGCTCCACGGCATCCGAGCCAGCGTACTTGCTATCAAAAAGAGAAACCGTAGTCAAATAATAAAAACCTTTATCCAACGATCTTTCTAAGGTCAACTCCACGCCGTAGTTCGTTCCCGTTCCCTCGTTTACCAGACCCGTTCGGTTGGGAAAAGCAAAACCTGCACCTGCGTTGATGATGGAAAAATCTCCATCGTCGGGATCAACGGCTAAGTCAGATAGCGTTTGGTAGTAGGTCTCTAATTTGAATCGAGTGTTGGAGGTCAATCCGTAATTCCACCCTACAACAAAATGATTGCTTCGAAAAAAATCCAACTCCTCGTTCATGGTATTTTCTTCGGGGGTAGCATCTTCATCTTTGGCAAAATAAACGGGAAGGGGCTGCAATTGGGAGTGTCTGCCGTAACCTAAACTAAAGGTACTTCTGTTGTCAGGTTGGTAGGTGAGCGCAATTCTGGGTTCTAAGGAGGTGGATTGATTGAGGGTAAAAATAGCGGAATGCAACCCTGCGTCGAGTTTGATTTGCTTACTGAACTTATGCTGAAATTGGGCAAAGCCTCTCCACAGACTAGCATTGCCTTCAAATTCAAGGGAGTTGAACCAAGTACCGTTGTTTAGCTCAGTAGAATCAAGAACGTTAATGCCGTAATTATCGTAGATCGCCCCCGCTTTTAATCTACTCTTGGCGTTTAGTTTTTTATTGAAAGTCCAGTTGACGCTTAGTTTTCCCTGCGTCTGGGTAGAGCCGAATGTATCTTCCAAGTTGCCCGTTATTTCATTAGTTATTTCTTGGACTAGGGTTGTATTTCTTACTTTGGATAGGGCTACGGAAAAATTAGAAGAAGTTTTATCATCAAAGAAATAAAGATGATTGAGTCCCACTACGCCCGTATTGGTTGCGGAGGTCAGATCATCATCTCCCGCCGTGTATAAGTTTTCCCCATCGGGATTGGCCCTAAAGCGAATACTACTAATGCCGCCTAACCCCCAGATACTAAACCTACCGTATTTTTCCGTAGGCAAATTAATTTTAAATGTAAGGTCTTGGTACTGCGGAATAGCTGCCCCCGTTCCGAGATCAATCCCCAAGGCATTAAAAACGCCCAAAGTGGAATAGCGATAATTAGCAATAAAAGAGGCATTTTTCCCAGCCTTCAAAGGGCCTTCGAAACCACCTTCAAATCCGTTGAAACCAATCTGCCCCATAAATTCAAACTTATCAGGATTTCCATTTCTCAATTTTAAATCAAAAACCGCAGCGGTAGCGTTGCCGTATTCGGCGGCGAAAGCACTCGAATAGAAATCACTACTTCTCAAATTATTGGTATTTATCATGGAGATGGGACCGCCCGATGCCCCCAAAGTCCCCCAATGATTTGGCGAAGGAATGTCCACCCCTTCTAATCTCCACAGTACCCCCGCGGGAGAATTTCCCCGTACGATGATGTCATTTCTACTATCCGATGCACCACTTACCCCTGCGTAGTTTTGCGCCATACGAGCCACATCGCCAAACGTACCAGAGAAGCGCGTCACCTCTTCGATACTCATGGATTGAGCACTAATCGCTGCCATTTCGTTGACGACTCTTCGGTCGTTGGATTTATCCGTCACTACGACTTCCGCCAGCTTATTGAAGTCCTCCTCCATCTCTACGTTGATGACGTTTTCCTTAGCAGAGTTGACTAAAATATTGGGAATGGTGACGGGTTGGTAGCCAATGTAAGTGAACTGAATGGTTTGACGACCTACGGGAACATTTTCCAGTTTGAAATTTCCATTTTCGTCGGTAGTCGTTCCGATGGTTGTCTCATTATTCAGCAGTAGCACATTGACTCCGATGAGCGGATATTCGATGGATTTGTCCTTTACCGTACCTTTGATCGTTTGACTCATTTCATTTTGGGCAGTTGCTAATAAAGGCATCAAAGCGATGATAAAAAGGAAGATTATCTTTTTCATAATTGAATCTTTTGTGATTTAATTTTCGTGTTTTGCAGCAAAGATAAATGCGAAAAATACGCTTCGCAGGATTTTGGGATAGGGTTACGAAAAATGGGGTAAAAGTGAGCGCACGGGGTGAAGTGGGTGAGTTTGGGACGAAATGCAAGGGGGAGAGATATGCCATTGATATTATTTTCCTCGACTCAACAGAGGCGTTTTGAGATATGAGAAATTCTGAGGACGAAAGTTAATCCCAAACTCCAGATATGATCCTGAACTTATACTAATTCTCTTAGATTAACTTTAATCAGTAATACTCAATTTGGAAATGTGTCGTCCCGCTGGGACTTTGACGAAACCAAAGTAAAATTTTATGGCTACCGATGTATTGTCCCTCTGGGACTTTTCAGATTAAAGAGCACCAAAGGTGCAGCATATCGGTAGTAAAATTAAAGTTTTGTATAACCCCAAAGTCCCAGAGGGCTATTGTTTGCACACAATTGTTATTATAAAAATTTAAAGGTGTAAAGTACCGATTTTGAAATTTAAAGGTGCCAGATTTCTGAACTTTTAAATTAAAAATCCACTAAGATGGATACTTTTTGTGGTCTAATCATTCCTAGATTAACCATAAAGTCCATAAAACTGACTTCATTTATGCGAAAATCAATGCTTTACATATTTATAAAAACATAATACTACTTGTGTACAAACGATAGCCCTCTGGGACTTTTCAGATTAAAGAGCACCAGAGGTGCAGCATATTGGTAGTAAAAATTAAAGTTTTGCATAACCCCAAAGTCCCAGAGGGACGACACCTACCTGACCTAATAGTGAATTTACATAAATGAAGATTAAATCAAGCATTACTGATTTTTAGTAAAAATTAGGTGCTAGATATGGTAGCCATTTTATTTTTTCTGATTGAGATATATTTTTAGTTCCTTACCAATTACATCTTGCGCAAAGATGGCAAGAATTTGAATG
>JBCCJE010000816.1:0-3130 GCA_039027925.1 Bacteroidota bacterium | reverse complement strand
CTATGGTAAAACGTCTTCTCTTTTTTGCCATCTTTTTGATTAAGTTTTTTACTAATATATCAACTTAACCTGTGGTTCGAATATTGGGGGGAAGCATACTTCTACGATGTAGTGAAATATGTCATCATTAACCTTTACTTGGCTTACTCTGCCATTTTTATATTTTATTTTGTAATTAACTTCTCTAGGTCTGTAAGATTCTGCAAATGTCATTACCCCTATAATTTTTTCACCATCTCCCTCATATTGAAATTGCACTTTTCTATGGAGATAATTTTCGCCTTGCTCGTCCATGGCATTATCTATAATTTCACTTATCCTTCCTAAGTCATCATAAATGAACTCATTTATAGAGTTCAATTCCTCAAATCTATTATACTTTGTAATAGGGATAGAATTCATAGAGGAATAATTCATTTTATTAGTTAAAATACCTTTTTCGTCATACTTAAAAATTTCTTTTGTTTTATGTACTGCATAGACTTCTGTCATATGTGAAATATTAGAACGGGTTAGAGTATCTAGCAGTTCATTATGGTATTTAGCCCTAACTAGGTATTCCATTTCCAACCGTTCACTCAGCTTTGTTCTATAACTCTCTCTAATTTCATCATCTTCTGTATAATCAAATTTATGATGTATTCGCAAAGTATCTCCATTCTTAACTTCTGTTTCCATTATCTGATTAACCTTTCCATCAGCAAGATATTCGTAGACAAATTCTCTATAAGTAGTCGTAGATGAATTTATAATTGAAGATGAAGACGAGTATCCACTCTCTCTCCAATCACACTCTTTTGTAAGTTGTCCCTTTTCATTAAATTTCCATTTCCTAGTTACCTCAGATCGTTCATTTTCCTCAATTATTTGAGCAATTTTATTATCATTAGAGAGATTAAAAAAAGCAGCAAAAATATGTTCTTCAATATCGTTAATTGTCTTTTGACTATAAGTAGATTGAATATTTATCATTACAATTAGAAAGATTGTTATTTTTTTCACCATCTATATTTTGAGGGCAAAAATACGATTTGAGCGGTAAACTAAAAATTAGATGACGTTGTTTCGAATCGTTCCAAGTATGGCGTATTTTGTATCTTTGGCTGCTATTTCAAGATTGTCCGAGATTTTGGAGTAGGCACAGTTTCTCTGAGGACTAGGAATTAATTCTTCATTCGTAATTCATAACTCATAATTAAAAAAAGGCATGAGCAAATTTGTAGTATCGGCTAGAAAGTATCGGCCCATGAGATTTGATGACGTGGTGGGGCAGCAGCACGTTTCGCAAACCCTAAAAAATGCGTTGCAGAATGACCATTTGGCGCACGCTTTTCTTTTTTGTGGCCCGCGGGGAGTTGGGAAAACTACCTGTGCGAGGATTTTAGCCAAAGTACTCAATTGTCAAAATCGAACGCAAGATTTCGAACCCTGTAATACTTGTAACTCCTGCGAAGGTTTCAACGAAAATGCCTCCTTCAATATCACCGAACTTGACGCAGCTTCTAATAATTCCGTAGATCACATTCGAGCCTTGGTGGAGCAGGTCCGCTTCCAACCCCAACAGGGCGAGTATAAGGTATTTATCATTGATGAGGTGCACATGCTTTCGCAGGCGGCCTTCAATGCTTTTTTGAAAACCTTGGAAGAGCCGCCCTCCTACGCCATTTTTATACTAGCCACGACAGAAAAGCATAAGATCATTCCCACAATTTTATCGAGGTGCCAAATCTTTGATTTCAAAAGAATTCAGGTACCGATGATGGTGGAGCACTTACAAAATATTTGCAACGAGGAAGGCATCGAAGCGGATAAAGATGCCCTCCACATTGTAGCCCAAAAAGCAGACGGTGCGCTACGGGATGCCTTATCTATTTTTGATCGAATCGTCAGTTCTACGGGAAAACAAATCACCTACGCAGATGTCATCACCAACTTGAATGTACTGGATTACGATTATTTTTTCAGAGTGACCGACGCCATGCTTGTGGAGGATTTAGCGCAGGTGTATCTTCTTTTTAACCAAATAAAAAACAATGGTTTCGAGCCAGATTTATTCATCAACGGTTACGCCGAGCACCTGAGAAATCTCCTCGTATGTAAAGATGAACGAACGCTAAAACTATTAGAAGTAAGTGATAAGGTGAAAGAAAAATACCACACGCAAGCCCATATGGCACCGACTTCGTTTCTTTTGGCAGCCCTCAACATTGCTAACGATTGTGATGTGAATTATAAAATGGCACGCAATAAAAGTCTGCACGTGGAGATGGCATTGACCAAAATGACCTACATCAATCGGGCAACGACCCTAGCCCAAAATCCTCCGATCATTGTAGAAAAAAAAACACCTGATACTCCCCCAAGTACCACAGCGGTAACTTCAACAGCAATGCCCCAAACGCCCTCGGCTACATCTCCTACCCCTGCTGTGGCAGATACGCCACCGACGCCGCCACACGCCATCGTTCCGACTGCCAAGCCCAATATCCCAGAGACTACCGTAGAAAAAAATACTGCCGAACCTGCCGCAAAAAGTAACGGAAAATTGTCCCTTCCCTCGTCCAGCAAATACAACTTAGGAAAAATCCCAACCAAGGAAGAACTACAAAACCAAGTGGTAAAAGAGGTAGCCGAAAATGACGCTAAAGTATCGCAACTCAATCAGGAGAATTTGGAAAAAACGTGGCTGACCTACACCGAGGCCATCTCTTCTCCTTCGGTCAAAAGTGTCTTCAAAAATGCTAGTGTCTCCGTAACCGAAGCGGATACTATCCAAATTTTGGTTGGATCGAATATGGCGGAAGGAATGGTACGACAGGAGTACGGGCTGACGGAATTTTTAAGAAATCACCTCCACCATCCTAAGTTGGTTTTGGACATCAAAATTGACCCGACCAAAATTAAGATGGATGAAAAACCCAAACCTAAGGTACTTTCCTCACCAAAAGATAAGTACGATAAGATGATGGAAATCAATCCGCTAGTGGAAGAATTGCGCAAAAGATTTGATCTAAAAATGGATAAGCGGTAGGTTTCCAATTTTCAATTAATTCCTTACCTTTGCGTTCATTTTTCAAAAAACAGTAAAAAATCTTATTTTCCATGTTAATTATTGATGTAAAAAACAACG
>JBCCJE010000815.1:0-3134 GCA_039027925.1 Bacteroidota bacterium | reverse complement strand
TTAATTTTCCCCGTAACAGGAAGTTACGGGGAAAGTGGCTTATTTCAGAGTAACTTCCCGTTACCCCGTAATTTTTCACGCCAATTTTGAAGTCTAGAGATATGCCAAATCTTTAAGATTTGGCATATTTGGTTTATACTGCTCATTAAAAGTTGAGAACTACACAAGAAACATGTACTAACAAGACATACACCATCCTATCGCAGTTTCAAAATTCATCACTCATCACTCATCATTCATCACTCATCATTCATCATCAAAGATTATTTCCCCCCGGCTGACCTACTTCCACCCACATCCCCGGTTGCCGTGCGTAGATATTATTATCGTACATCGCTTCACAATAGACCGTAGGTAAGTAATATTTCCCCTGATAAGCCGCATTGAGCTGCACCCGATAGGTATGCTTATTTCTATTGCCTTTCCAGATGTCAAAATAAGTATAAACCCGATCATCCCGAATATCTTGATACTCAGGGGTAGTGGTATTTTGGAAAGCATTCATATTGTTCAGGCGAGAATTATGAATTTCCCAACCCGATGGAAATATTTGGTGCAATGCCATTTCCTCCATGTAGTATCGGTAGCCGGGATTCGTGATCGTTATTTCTGCCACAAAATCAGTCCCCTGCGTCAGGTAAGCTGGATCAATAGATTCTCCTTGCATATCCATATATTTGATGTTCATACGAAGGTTGTTATCCTCTTCTTTGGTATCACCCACTAGCGGCTGCCCGTTGAGCACTAGCCGAGCGTAAAGGATGCTGCTTGAAGTATTTTTAATACTTGCCGTTCGGTTGGAAGTTTG
Source organism: Bacteroidota bacterium (assembly GCA_039027925.1). GTDB lineage: Bacteria > Bacteroidota > Bacteroidia > Chitinophagales > Saprospiraceae > CAJQQY01. The sequence continues at coordinate 2,326 of JBCCJE010000815.1, read as the reverse complement.
GTCAATAGGTACATCCAACTGAACCATCGGCTTGCTAGAACCCGCATTGGTTTTTTTACCATCAGCAATGCGGTACTCAAAGTCAAACTGCTTTCCTTGACCATTATCTCCCACAAATTTTCCGACAGCTAACAAACTATACGCAAGCGTCTGGGTGGACATCCATCTTTCGGAGTTCAGCCTTTCGGAAATTCGCTTAGCAACGCCCGCCGCCTGATCCATTTTTTTCAGTTGGGATAAAACTTCCAAGATCATCGCTTCGTCCCGAGTGCCCGAACCGTAGCTGTAAGCCATACCCTTGTAATCCTCTACGTCCGTTGCCAATCCCTGAATAATTTGATCTGCTACTTCGGGTTTGCCAGCCAAGGCGTAAGCCCCTGCCAGTCGCCAACGAGCTACGTGGTACATGCCTTTAATTTCCCGAAGTTGATTCATGGCACCCAACTCGGCATTGCCCGAAAGGGCTAGTACGTACAAGCGGTAGGACTGCTCCAATTGGCGTTGGCGCAAGTGCCAAGCTTGATTATAGTAATTTCCGTACGAACTATTCTCTGTGTAGTTCGTCCAGCGGCGAGCCATGTTTTTTTGGTAGCTCACCCAGCGATCAATAAAATTGACGGGCAAAGTGTAGCCTAAGTTTTTGGCTTCTATTAGGAAGTGCCCAGCGTAGGTTGTACCCCAATCGGAAGCACTGCGATTGCCGGGCCAGTAGCTCAGGCCGCCTTCCGAAGTTTGAAATCTTTTCAGGCGACGGATGGCTGCCTTGATGTTGGATTCGCTCCATTTTTTCATATTCTCGTCCACGTCTAACAATCTACTTACGTACAGTTGTGGAAATGCAGCAGAGGTAGTTTGTTCTACGCATCCGTGCGGATACCGAATCAAGTACCGCAGTCTTCTCCCCAAATCAATGGGGGGAATATTTGAAATTTCCATTGTGCCCGTGTTCGTTCCAGCTACGCCTACCGCCTCGTAAGAAGGTGTCCAAGATTCACCGGGTTGAATGATTTTTTCTACTACCTCCGTCACGTAGGGATTGGGATTGCGCACTTGAATTTCTATTTCTTGACTAGCCGTTTCGCCTGCGCCCGTTGCGGTCATTTTGAATTTAGCCACTCCGACGGATTCTTTGACTCGAATATCGAAAGTCGCCATTTGGTCTCCGATTTTCGAAAAAGATAAAGTTTGCGCATTTCCATCTAGCATTTCTACTAGTCCGCTGGTCTCTTGTACTTTTACTTTTACGTTCTTTACTTTTTTATCCATTGCAAAAATATCAATCGGCAATTTCAAAGTTTCTCCAGGGCCAAGCACCCTCGGTAAAGTCGCCAGCATCATCAGCGGTTTTCTGACGGGCGTTGTTTTTTCTGCATTGCCGTAAGCCCCATCTTTACTCGCTACGACCATCGTACGAACCGAGCCGACGTAGTTGGGCATCGTGATTTCGTGAGAAGCCGTCGCTCCTTTTTTCAAATAAAATGGCCCTAAGTGAACGACCACGGGCTTGAAGCGATTGGCCTTTTCTCCTCCCGCTTTGGCCGCCGCCGCATCATCTCCACCGATGCTGAGTACGTTTTCCATTTTCCCACCGTAAGCTCCGAGGACATGATCGTACACGTCCCAAGTTTTTACGCCTAGGGCTTCTCTAGCGTAGAAGGTATTCCACGGTTGCGGAGTTTTGAAACGCGTCAAATCCAACAGCCCATCATCTACCACCGCTAAAGTGTAAGCCATTGGCCGACCGTCTTTTTCGGAAACTTTCACCGTAAACTTTTCTTCGGGCTTCAACTCACTAGGCATCGCTAGCTCGGGATGCAGGCGAGTTGTTGCATCTTCTACGTGAATCGGTACTACCCCGTACATCCTGATCGGAAGATCATTTTGGACTTGACCGTGGGGTTGAATCATCGTGACGTGGGCATAGACGGTAGGGGTCATTTCGGGTTGGGCAAAAAACGAAAATTGATTATCTCCCTTTTGCGCATCAATCCAGTAGGTCTCCACCACCCGTGAACCATTTTCGATGGAAACCAAACATCGCCCCGCTTCGCTGGCAGGAATATTTAATTTCACCTCATCGCCTACGTTGTATTTTTCTTTATCCGAAACAAAAGCCAACATGGAGGCGGCTTGTCGCATCTGTTGTTGGGCGTAGGGATCTTCTTCATCGTCGTCTTCATTATCGTACCAAGGGTAGCCCGCATAAAAGAAAGTCCCCGAACAATGCCCACTCTCCTCATCGCAAACTCTGATCATGTACCGACCCCATTCTTCTACCTCAATCGTCCAATCCGTTTTTCCCTCCCGATTGGTCACTAGGGATTTT
>JBCCJE010000814.1:0-3138 GCA_039027925.1 Bacteroidota bacterium | reverse complement strand
TTATTACCAAAAAGTTTATCCCATTTTTCCCTACGTTTTTTCTTGCGTTCTTCTTTGCGTTTGTCCTTTTCTCGTTTTTTTCGAATCTTTTCATTGCGCTTTTTGATTTCTTCGGACTTTTCTCTTCTCCGTTTTTGTGCTGCGGTTTCTTCGTATCCTTTGCCCGGCTTGATATTGACGGGGCGACGATCATCCCCTTTTGCGGTTTCCTGTGTTTTGTTTTTTTTTCTTCTTTTGAAAATATCTAAAATCCGATCAAGAGGTTCTTCTTCCTCTTCAAAGGCATCCCGTTCCGTCAAGATGGAATCTATCGGGACGGGTTCTTCCTCAAAGTAGGGAGGACAATCCATCTCCAGCAAAGTACTAAAATCCAACTCGGCGAATCTAGCCGTTTGCATTTTTTTAAACTCCGAATCTTTATAAAGGTCACGCATAAATTTCCCAAAAATTGGCAAAGCCGTATTCGCTCCTTGTCCTAGACTGATAGTTCGAAAACGCACCTTGGGAGACGCTCCTCCTACCCAAGCACCCGCTACGAGATTAGGCGTAAAACCAATAAACCAACCATCGGCGTGGGACTGCGTAGTTCCCGTTTTTCCCGCAATGTCATTTTGCAAATTGTAGGTCACACGCAGACGCCGAGCAGTTCCGCTGTCCACTACGGACTGCATCATATTAGTCATAATAGTGGCATAGTCATTTTCGAGTGCTCTTTCCAGAGGTGCTTTGTCTTCGTTTTCGTAGTCAATGATGATGTTGCCTTCGCTATCTTCTATGCGCAATAAGAATTGTGGTTCAGGTCTCAATCCTCCATTGGCTAGCGTACCGTAAACTTTTATCATATCAAAAAGTGAAACATCAACTGCGCCCAATGCGATTGCGGGAGCTTTAGGAATCTCGCTCGTGACCCCCATTCTTTGGGCTAGATGTCTGACCGTATCCACTCCCGTACGCATGATTAAATCTACCGCTACAGAATTGACAGATTTGGAAAGCCCACCTCGCAGGGAGTACGCTCCGCCGTATTTCCCATCAGAATTTTCGGGTTTCCAATCTTCGTAATCGGTGTAGGTCACCAAGCGATTATTGACATATTCGCAAGGACGAATCCCACTCCGAAGCGCCGCAGCGTAAACGATGGGCTTGAAAGTAGAACCTACCTGCCGCTTAGCTTGAATCACGTGATCGTACTGAAAATACTTGTAGTTTGATCCTCCGATCCACGCTTTGATATTCCCCGTACGAGGATCCATCGCCATGAATCCTGCGTTGAGCATTTTAAAATAATGTTTGACGGAATCCAACGGACTCATGTCCACCAGTTTTTCTCCATCCCAAGAGAAGATGGTCATCTTTGTTTTTTGCTCAAATATTTTCTTGATTGCGTCGTCGGATTCGCCCTTCGCTTTGAGCATTTGGTAGCGCCGACTTTTTTTCATTTCTTTTAAAATTACACTTTCCTCCCCCCACGGTTTTTTCCCTTTCCAATGCTTATCGAAGTCTTTCTGCAATTTTGCGAGGTGCGAAGTCATGGCATCCTCGGCGTACTTTTGCATCCGGGAATCTATTGTTGTAAAAATCTTTAAACCATCTGTGTACAAATCATACTCGCCACCATCGGGCTTTTCGTAGTACTTTAAATCCTCTTCGGCTTGCCGACGAATAAACTCTCGGAAGTGAGTAGCCAGTCCCTGATTGCTACTTTCGGCGTGATAATCTACTTGGAGCGGAATGTTTTTGAGGGAGTCAAATTCAGCTTGCGAGAGATAGTTATATTTTTTCATTTGCCCCAAAACTGTATTTCTACGTTTTAGCGCATTCTCAGGATTTCTGACGGGATCGTAGTAGGTGTTGGCTTTTAAAGTACCGATGATGGTAGCCGCTTGTTCCAGTTTTATATTTGTAGGAGTAGTGTTAAAAAATTGTTGAGAAGCCACTTGAATGCCAAAAATATTTCTGCTAAACGGGACAGTATTCAAGTACAGAGCAAGCAATTCTTCTTTGGAATACACTTTTTCCAACCGTCGGGCAATCATCATTTCCCGAATTTTATTGATGGGAACTTCGAGAAAGCGGTGACGCTCTCTTTTAAAAAGATTCTTTGCCAATTGCTGACTGATGGTACTTCCTCCGCCGCTTGATTGATCTTGTAAAAGTATTGTTTTGAAAAACACCCTGATCCACGCTCTTACATCAATTCCGCCGTGTTCAAAAAAACGAGCATCCTCCGTAGCGACGAGCGCATTTTTAAAATGATCCGAAATTTCGGTGAGACCAACGTTGACTCGATTTTCTTTAAAGTATTTTCCTAATAACTTTTTATCGGAAGAATAAACTTCGGATGCCGTAGCGTTCTCAATATTTTTTAAATCTTGCTTTGTAGGAATTTTTCCGAAAGCACCCATCCAAATCAAAAAGATGAGACCCAAAATAAAAGTGAAACCCACCGCTGCTATTCCTCCAAATAATTTTAACGCCCAACGTCCATTTGGATTGGCTGCTACCCACGCCATGAACTTTTCCTTCAAGGCCAATACTTTTGGAACTATATTTTTTTGGAAAAAACCTTTAAGATTGGACGATTTTACTGGTTCGGATTGGGATGATTTTGGATGATTGTTATCCTGATTTTCGAAACTCATTTTAGGCTTTTCTTTTATATTTTATAATCCAAATTTTCGAAAAGGTGAAACGTATTTTCGAAATATGATATTGTAAAATTAAGGGTTTCGGAGCAGACGCAATCTACCTTTTGAGTATTTGCAGGGAATTAGAGATTATTCGTTTTCTACATTACTCCAAAACTTCTTCTAGGATTTGGTGGGAGTTGAGGTCTGGAAAATTTTCGATGTGCAAGCGATAGAAAATAATCATCTTGCGGAGGAGTTCCTTGCGAGTTGCTCGATTTATTTTAATTTCGTGGATTTTTGTCCATTCGGAGTTTAAAAATTGATGAATGATCCTGCTCATTTCTTCTGGCAAAAAATATCCGTGCATCCCTTGTTCGGGGACAAACATACCTTCCCGTAAATCGAAGAATGGTTGACCCTTCGAAAAATTATCACTAGGTAAGAAACCTAAAAATTGGGTTAATCCCAGCATGAAATAAAGATGTAAATTGGAGAACGGAAGCTGCGT
>JBCCJE010000813.1:0-3138 GCA_039027925.1 Bacteroidota bacterium | reverse complement strand
TTTCAGATATGTAAGTCATTGAAAATTTAGTGTAATTCTAGGTTTGGTTTGATGTAAAAAAATACATTCTAAATTTCAGGCCCAGTTTTCAAGTCATTATACATATAAATAAAGTTAACTTAATGACATTGCGCCAGCGGGGGAGAGGCACCCTACAAGATCACAAACTGTGTACAAAAATTTGACAGTAAAATCCCTCTACCACACACAAAGCAACGAGTTTTACAAAAAAGACAATCGGATTTTTTCCAAAATGATTATATAAAGAAGACCTTTACCTTTGGTTTTTAATTTATTAACAAACAAAAAGATAAACCATGAAACGAATTATCCTGCTTAGTCTATTTTCCATTTTATATTCTATTTCCCAAGCTCAATTTACCGCACCCATCATCATCACCCAAGATGGTTCTCCCCATCACATTGTTTCCGCTGATTTGAATTTGGATGGATTCAAAGATTTGGTTTATACCTCAGATGAATTTAATGTAGATACGCCTACCGTTCACATTGTCTTAAATAATGGTGGTGGAAACTATTTACCGCCTTCCGCCACCATCAAAGATATTGGGCAGGGATTTGCTGTCGGGGTAGGGGATTTGAATGGCGATGGTATTCCCGACATCGCTGCAAAGGGTACGGTTGAGACCGAATTTAACTGGTACGCTGGCAATGGCGACGGTACATTTTCTGCCGCCAATGTGATCCAATCTTCGGAGGGAGGTTCGTATATCTCCAAAATTGCCATCTTCGATTTGGATGCCAATGGACATAATGATATTGTGATCGTCAATAGAAATTTTAGTATCAACAATTTTGGTTTTGTCGGTTGGTTTAAAAATAATGGAGGGGGAAACATAGATACGCTAGTGACTATTTTTGACGAACTGATCAACCCCTTTGATATGGATCACGGGGATTTGGATGGAGATATTTATCCAGATGTGGTAGTAGGACAACAAGCCCCCGATGCAGTAATTATTATTGAATACGATGGAGCGGGGAGTTTTAGTTATGAGACACTAGAAAATAGTATGGATTGGGCGACCGAAGTCCTGATTGCTGATCTTAACTTGGACGGTGAAAATGAGATACTCGCCTCGGAAAGTAATATGACTGACATCGTTGGTTGGAAAAGATTGGACTATCCCGTTCCTTTCAATACGTGGGGCAGTCAAAGTACGATTTTCAGTACGACGGGCATAATATCGGGTATGTTTTACAAAGACATCAATGAGGATTTAAAACCTGATTTAATCTATAATCAAATCACGGGTGAGGTGGGCTATTTTCTCAATGCAACTGTTAATGATGAGATCAATTTTGAGGAGGATGTGGAAATTTGGAATGGAGGTGGCGTAAGTCGTGAGTTTGTTGTTACGGATAGCGATAATGACAGCGATGAAGATATTATTTTTATCTCGCAGGATGTTGCGCCTAATACAACTGACCAAGTAGTGCATCTTCGCAACCTTACCACTAATATCAGTATCAACGGAAATGTATTTTGGGATGAAAATGGAAATGGATTGTTAGATAGCAACGAAGACATCTTACCTAATTTTCCCATTCAAGTTTTACCCAACGGGTTTACTGCTTTTACAGATGCGGAGGGAGTGTTTCAGATTTTTGGGGAGGCAGGAAATTACGAATTGACTGCTGAGGTAGGAGACTGCTGGGCATTAGGTACGGGCGGAAATGTCCTCGTAAATTTTGATGGAGAAAATACGGTCAACGACGTTTTGCTTGGCGTAACCCAAGTGTCCAACGCTGAAGAAGTACAGATTAATCTGTCGAGTACGCCGACCCGCTGTGGATTTACCGTTCCCTTTTGGCTAAATTATACCAATACGGGCTGTGAACGATTGTCAGGAAAGGTTCAATTGCTTCCGAGTGATCTGACTACTTTTATTACTTCCAATTTACCGCCCGACCAAACGATCAATGATACATTATTTTGGGATTTTGAAAATCTAGTACCTGGAGAAAACCGACAGATAGATTTGGTCTTTGAAATAGCAGGCGTGCAAAACATTGGCGACACCATTCAAATTCCGTTACAATGTTTAAAGGAAAATCCTGACGGAAGTTTTACTGCAATTGATTCGTCACTTTTTACTTCCATTATCAATTGTGCCTACGATCCTAATGATAAACAAACCCAGCCCCGAAGAAGTGAGATCGCTCCGTACGATAGAAATTACACTTTGATGGAAGAGCGAATTGACTATACCGTTCGCTTTCAAAATACGGGAACAGATACCGCATTTAATATTGTGATTCGAGATACACTTTCTACGGATTTGGATTGGACGACTTTCCAACCACTAAGTGCCAGCCATCCTTTCGAAACTGTATTTGCGGATGATGGAACCGTAGAGTTTTTCTTTCGAGATATTTTATTAGTAGATAGTTTTACCAACGAGCCATTGAGTCACGGCTACGTGCAGTTTCATATTTACCCCAAAGAAAATCTACCCAACGAAACCTCTATTTTTAATTCGGCGAGTATTTACTTCGATTTTAATCCTCCAATTTTGACGAACACGGTAGAGAATTTGATGGTTGATATGTTGCCGGTGTTTACGTCTACTAATGAAACTTCTTTGACTCCAACGGTACAAATTTTTCCAAATCCTTTACAAAGTGGGGAAGCGTTACACCTTAAAAATTTGTGGGATGGTGACAACCAGATTTCTATTTTTGATGCTTTTGGGCGGCGTGTTTTTTTTGAAAAAATAAATTCTGTTGACTATATCATCCAAAGTGAAAATTGGAATGCAGGCATTTATTTTATATTGATTGAAAATGGAATAGAGAAATTATCAGGTAAGGTTATTCTAAATTAAGTTAGAAGGTTTTCTGAAAAATTAAAGGTATGAATAAAGAGAAAGTCTTAGATGAAATTAATCCCGCAATTACCCCAAAAGGTAACAAGTGGATTTGGGCTTTTCTTTCGATTTTAATTTTAGCTTCTTTTTTCTCAATCCACACTTTTTGTAGCCAAGGTTATTCTAGCCTAAATAGATTTCGTGTTCTGGATTTATATCAAACCTTTACAAATTTTTTCTTTGCTCTTTCTATCACTATTACTTTGTATATTTTTCTAAAAAAAATAAATCCCAGATCCATTAAGTT
>JBCCJE010000812.1:0-3145 GCA_039027925.1 Bacteroidota bacterium | reverse complement strand
GCATCAGTCTTTAAATCGAGTACCTCCCGCTGAACATTATTTTGGATCTAAAACCTATTTTTTACCAACTAAATATTCGACTCCTTTGGTTTAATTTTGGGGGTAACCATATTCTTCTTCGAGGGTAATCTCTCCTTTTCTACTATTTTCCAAAATCATACGCATCAATTTTGAAAACTTATTGACATATTTCATGGCCTCCATGTTATCGTTTCTAGCAATGATTCCATTGACCGTCTGCATACTGTTATAAATAAAATGTGGATTCATCTGCGAACGCAACGCTGCCATTTGGTTTTCGATGATGCGGGTGTTCATTGATTCCTCTTTTCTAATTTGTGCAATTCTCCGTCGGTAATAAAGATATGTGGCAATACCGATGGTGGTAAGTACCAACGCATAAAATAAATATGTTTGCGTGAAAGGAGGTAAAATAGTAATATTCAGTATTTTCTGTGGTTTTCCCCAGACACCGTCGCTATTGGCGGCGCTCAAATTGAAGGTGTAAGTATCGGGGGGCAGATTCGAATAGCGAACAAAACCTAGATCGCCCTTGGCTAACCTAACGGGATTCTTATCGCTTCCTGTGAGTTGGAATTCTAGTTGGGTAGATTTTGGGTCGCTGTAGTCCATACCTACAAAGCTAAGTGAGATCGTATTGTCGCCGAAAGATCTTTGGAGGTGCTTTATCTCCGTAATGTTGGTCGCCTTAGCTTCGGAACAAACCAAATCTTCAACTGGTGAATCATTGATTTTGATATCCGTTATTTTTAATTGTGGTGAAAAATTAGTGCGCGTAATTTTTTTGTTAGGCACAATGGTTATTCCGTTGAATCCTCCAAACCATAGCTCTCCATTTTCACGTAGCAACGCTGATTCATCGTTAAACTCTAGCGACTGCACTCCATCGGCCATGCTAAAACTTTCCACGGTAAATGAATCTTTTTTTACTCTAAGTAACCCCCGATTCGTTCCCATCCAAAATGAGTGGGGCTCATTAGCCAATATACTTTTTATAGAATAGACCTTGGACTGATTTTGAAATGCAATGTACTCTGGTTTTTGATATTTTTGGTCGCTATGGGATATTTTGAATAAGCCATCAGCAGTAGCGCACCATAATACTTCATCAAATTGGTTTTCCCAAAAAGCGTTGACGTGGGTATTAAAAGGAACCTGATACTGAAAGTTCAATGCCTCTTTTCTCCACTTGAATACTTTTAAATCAGCATTTAAACAAGCTAAAATAATATTACCTTTTTTGTCCTGATAGAGTTGATTACCATCTGTGTCAGTAGCATATAATTTTTTCAATTGATAATTAGCTCCTTTTTTTATCACGTGATAGATGCCATCTTTGGCCGATGCTAATATATTTTGCTCATCTATTTTTAAAAAAGATAAAAAGTAAGGTATGGTTTGGGCGGAAGTGGTGGCTACCGGTACTTTTCGAAATCTTTTCCCCCCTAAAAAATACGCAATTCCTTCTTTGGTGGCTACCCATATTTTGCCATCAGCATCTTCACACAAGTCCAAAACCATATTGGATGGAATAGCTTCTGTCATATTTTTTTCGTAACTAAAATTTTGAGTCTCTCCTGACTCAGGATCGTACCGAAATAATCCTGCCCCTTGGCTAGCAATCCAAATTTTCCCTTGACTATCTTCTAGCATTTTTCGATAGGAAAAATTAGAATTAGCCGTAGTTGACTCAAACTTGGGAATGGAACAAAATTTATTCTTTTTTAAATTACCAACTGTGACCCCACTATTTTCATCAGATACCCAGATGTTTTCATCTGAATCTTTGTATAGCTTCCAGAATCCATTTATCATTTCTCCATTGCCCGAGATAAAACGAGTATTGATTTTTTCTAAATAATCATCTTTAAAATGATATCGGAATAGCCCGTACTTTTGAATAGCCATTAGGATATGATCATCATCCAAGGCACAAAAACTAGCTCTTCCCTTAGTAAAATTACCAATAGAAACACGCTGATCGGTTTTGGGATTCCATCTTTGAATGCCATTTTCTGACGAACAAATAAATACGAGTGAATCGTTTTGGTAGTATATTTCGCTTATTTCAACATTTGTAAATAGCTTGTTACTTTTTTGATAAATGTTCTGATCTCGGACATCTATTTCTAGTAGTCCTTTATTTTTCCCAAAAGAAAATATTTTAGTGACTTGTCCCTGTGGATTGTATGCCGGTCTTACGTAGAATAGAGTAGAATCTATAATCAGCGTATCCACTTGGGTATGGGTATCGTATTTGAAGATGCCACTATTGGTTTGTACCCATAACATTCTATCATTTTCAAAAGCAAAAGTATGATAGTCAGTATGTAGCGTGTTGGTGGAGTCGTGACTCAAAAAAAACTGGTCGAACGAATCGTATTTTCGGTTGTACCGATGAATAGCTTTAGAGGTAGAAAACCAAATATTGCTTTTGCTATCTTCAAAAAAATGTCCATAAACATTATTATTGCGCAAGGTGTGCACATCCTCCTTTACGGCTCTATATAATTTCACCTGATGTCCATCATATCGGTTCAGTCCTTCGTAGGAACTGATCCACACAAAGCCTTTGGAATCTTTAAAGACATAGTAATTAAAAGATGGAGAGAACCCAATCTGCTTAGGAATAGGTCTTAGCCATACGGTAGGGTTTTCCTGAGCATAGAGCAAAAAAAAAGAAAAAGTCAACTTCACAGCGAGTATTATTCTATTCAATACCGACTTGAAATGCTGACTTTTTCTCATCTGCTTACTGTTGATTATTGTTAACCCGACAAAGCTGATAACTCTGAAAACAAAGATACGGATTAAGTCCTATTTATCTACGTATCCTATTTTATCGGTTCGAGTTCGATTAATCCCCTCTTCGGATAGCATTGCTACTAATTCTGTAATGATGTCATCACGGTAATCTCCAAACTTCATCTTCGCTGGGAGTTTTATATTTCCTAGCTCATCTATAAAGTTCTGTGGTACATTGGCACCTCTAGTGACTTCCATTGTATTACTCGCTTGGTTCGCTTTTGTGGTTTTCTCTATTTCCATGTGAGGATAAAATCTTAAAATATTTTTAAAAAATGAAATAGATGGGGTGTATAGATATACACCACCAAGGTAGGTG
>JBCCJE010000811.1:0-3156 GCA_039027925.1 Bacteroidota bacterium | reverse complement strand
GTTATCCCAATGCTCTACAATCAATCCATCTTCAAATCGGAAAATATCGAATCCAATTTTAGGGCCGAAGAAATCGTATTCGGTATGCGTAAAAACGTAGTCCCCATCTTCGAATACCCTCACCACGTTGGCTTTGAAGCCCGTAGGCGGTGCCATTTTCATGACCTCACCAAACCCTGCTAGACCATCACCCACTCCTAAGTTGTGTTGGATATATTTGTTAGGATTAATGTACGCAATAGGTGTTTGGTCACCAGTGTTGAAACTATTTAAGAGCGCAACGACTTTGTCTTTTTTTGATAATTCCATTTTTTCTGTTTTTTTAGGTGAAGAATTTGAATTTTCGTTGGTATTGCAATTGCTAAAGATTAAAGCTATCGCAAGTAGTGTCCAGCTTGAAATTCGTTTCATTGTTTTGATTTTAGTTATTAAATAATTACGCTACAAAGATGAGGGGAATCCTATGCTAAATAATTATCCAAAAAATCAAAAGGACTGTAAAAATGGGAAAGTTAGGAATGGTGGGTTCGAAACTGCTCTGGCGTGGTATTCGTCTGCCGTTTGAAATATTTATAGAAATTAGTCGTCTCCTCAAAACCAGATGCGTAGGCAATTTCCTTAATAGAAAGCTCTGTATTTATCAATAAACGTTTGATTTGCTTGAGGCTCACTTCATCAATAAATTCCTTCGCCGTTTTATGGATGATGCTTTTGGAAATGTTATTGAGTGTTTTGGTACTCACGGTCATCATCCTAGCGAAGTCAATGACTCTGGTGGTTTCAGTAACGTGAGTTTCGACTAATTGTTGGAATGCGATAAACTCGTTGAGGTATTTTCTATTGGAAATGATTTGCTTCCGTTGCGACTTGATGCGGTATAATTTTGTAATCAAAATATGCAACTCACTCCTAATCACTCCCATTGAATAATTATCATTGATTTCAAAATATTCTTTTTTAATTCTACCAATTATCTCGGATACCTCGTTTTTTTCAGTATCCGTCAACTGTATTTTTGGGATACCCAACAATTCATTAAAAAGTTGCAAAGCCTTCTGCGCTTCTAACTGCTCCAAGTAACTCACCAAAAAATCATTGGTAAAAAGCAGTATTTTTCCGCCCAGCGACCTATCGCTACTGAACTTATGGATTTGATCTTTGCGAACCGTCAAGATCGTACCACGCTCACAGGGGTAATCCGTAAAGTCAATGTTATGAGTACCTTTTCCTTTTTCAATAAATAGGATAATGTAAAACTCTACAAGGTGAGATTGGAAAGGAGAATGCTTTAAATCTTTTCTATCAAATATACTTTCGTACGGCACTATATCAAAAGTAGCCCTAGGATTCTGTTGATTATGAAATTTGATATGCTGAAAATCATCTGCCATAGTAAGTCAAGATTATGAAAAGTCTCCACCTCGAAATCTCGGAGGACCATGGATGGTGAAAAATTTTAGAGTATAAAATAAGAAGCCACCCTTCTCCGATTAACTTAACCCAAAAAGCCACTTTCCAAAATAACGGAAAATGGCTTTTCTAGCACCTTCTCAAAATCGGAGGGTAAAAGTTCCCCTTCAGGGGCGGAGGGATCAGAAAGGGGTCACCCCTTCAAAATCTGTCGTGAAATCACCAACTTCTGAATCTCCGATGTCCCTTCCCCGATTGTCAATAATTTACAATCTCGGTAGAATTTTTCTACAGGAAAATCTTTGGTAAATCCGTATCCACCAAAAATCTGTACCGCTTGGTTAGCACATTCTACGGCCACTTCCGATGCGTAGTATTTACACATGGCACCTTCTTTAGTCATGCGCTTACCTGCATTTTTCATATCGGCAGCTCTACGGGTGAGTAATTCGGCTGCCTGAATTTTAGTAGCCATGTCAGCTAGTTTGAAGCTGATCGCTTGGAAAGAAGATATGGGTTTTCCAAACTGCTCTCGCTCCTTGGCATATTTTACCGACGCCTCGTACGCCCCCTTGGCAATACCCAAGGATAAGGCAGCAATAGAAATACGACCACCGTCCAGAATCTTCATGGATTGAATAAATCCGTCGCCCACCTCCCCTAGAATTTGGCTCTTGTGGATTCTACAATCTTCAAAAATCAACTCCGCAGTTTCGCTGGCCCGCATCCCTAATTTATTTTCTTTTTTGCCAGCTCTAAAACCGGGCGTACCTTTTTCGATGATAAAAGCAGTCATACCGTGGCTGTCCAAAAGTTCACCTGTACGTGCAATCACAACGGCTACATTACCAGATATTCCGTGGGTGATAAAGTTTTTAGTGCCGTTGAGGATATAATAATCACCATCTTCTTCGGCAACACATTTCATACGACCGGCATCACTTCCAGTGTTAGGCTCGGTTAGTCCCCACGCACCGATCCATTCTCCCGTAGCTAATTTGGGTAAGTATTTTTGCTTTTGTTCTTCATTTCCGAAAGCAAGAATATGACCCGTGCAAAGAGAATTATGAGCCGCTACCGATAGTCCGACAGAGCCGCATACCTTACCAATTTCAATCAAAATAGAAGTGTACTCTTGGTAGCCCAGATCCGAGCCATTGTATTTTTCGGGTACAAGTATCCCTAGGAAGCCAAGCTCTCCCAGTTTCCGCATCGTGTCGATTGGAAAGTACTGAGCCTCATCCCACTCCATGACGTGTGGTCGGATATGAGTCTCCGCAAAATCTTTAGCACTTTGCTCAATCATCTGCAGATTTTCAAAAAAGGATTCACTAATTACTGTCATTTGAATTTTTTTTCAATAATTATAAAAAAATGGTTAGGGACGATTAATTTTATTTGTGGATTGTGCCTGCCCCGAAAATTCGGGGAACTGAGAATTATGAATTTGAAAAACCAATGCTTTTACAACAGATGAAATTTTCCAGCATCAATTTCACCAAATCATAAGACCTATAACACTAATCCTTAAATTATTGTTTAATCTATCCAAGTGTTGAAAGTGCAGCCATGTCTGCTCGTGTTTGTGAAGATTTGCTGGGGTTTGTTAAAAATGGACGTTTAGAGTATGTCTAAATTTTAACTTCTTGAAAACCAATATTTTATGAACTTGACTTCAAATTCACGCACTCATATATCTCAATATAATCGCTTGTGAATTTATAGTCAAAACCATAAACTGTTGAT
>JBCCJE010000810.1:0-3157 GCA_039027925.1 Bacteroidota bacterium | reverse complement strand
CCCAAAAAAAGAAAAAATGTCCTCAACGATCTGGACCATAGCAAAGTACGAAAGAAAAATCCTCTTCCGCAGTTGGTTTTTTCGAATCTTCTCGGCGCTCACGCTGTTTATGATTTTTGTATTTAACATGGGCGAAATCTCGGCAGTGGGCGACCAAACTTGGATATACCGAGCTGTACCTTCCAACATGCCTTATCTGGCTATCTATTTGCTGAATGTTGGGCAAGCCATCATCGCTGCTTTTTTGTCCTCAGAATTTATTAAGCGAGATCGAAAACAAGATACGACCGAAGTGATCTACGTGCGCTCCATGAGCAACGCCAGTTATGTGCTAGGAAAAATGTGGAGTATTCTGACCATCTTCCTTTTGGTGAATGTTGCCGCACTTGGATTGAGTTTAATTTTTAACGCACTCGCAGCAGATACTCACATTGATTGGCAAGCATTTCTCTACTACCCCATCTTGCTTTCTGTTCCTACCTTGATCTACATCGTTGGGTTGTCTTCCCTAGTGATGAGCATCATTCGGAATCAAGCATTGACCTTTGTTTTGTTGGTGGGGTATATCTTATCAAGTTTGATTTACCTCGGCAGTTCCTACAATTATTTATTTGACTACATGGCATTTTATCAGCCTTTGTTTCATTCTCAGATCACGGGATTCGGAGATTGGGAAACGGTCTGGACGCTCCGTGGGATGTACACTTGTTTTGGTTTGGGCAGTTTGTTTTTATCCATTTTGTTGTTAAAAAGATTACCGCAGTCGAAGATTCAAAATGCTTTATCCGCTGTACTAGCGCTAGCATTCTTGGGTAGTGGAATTTATCTAGGGAATCAACATTTGAATCGGTACTACGAAAGTTTGGAGCTTCCCCAAGAAATGATTGCCTTGAATAATCAGCATCTAGCAACTGCTAAAATTGATATTGACCGACACGAAATCATGTTGACTCAGCAAGAAAACGGAGTCCGCGTTGAGGCAAAAATCACAGGAAAAACTAAAGCGGAAAGTAAGGAATATGTTTTTAATTTAAACCCCGGTCTAGAGGTCACTTCCGTTCAGGCAAACGGAAATCCCGTTGGCTTCGAACAAAAATTACAATTGCTTTTGGTTCAGTTTGACTCCGTAGTTTCAAAAAATATAACAATCAATTTACAAGTAGAGTATTCTGGCACTATTGACGAAAATGCCATGTTTATTGACATTGATGAAAATACCAAATTTACGAGACCAAATAATTATATTTTTGACATCGGTAAGCGGTACGCCTACCTTGAGCCTAACTTTTTGCTACTCCCCCAAGAAGCCAAATGGTATTTACAATCAGGTGTAGGCTACAGCACCGAGAGCGCATCTTGGTTTCGCAAAGATTTTATTGATTATCAACTTTCGGTGAAAACTTTACCGGGGTTAATCCCAATTTCCGCAGGACAACTCCAAAAGATAGGAGAAGACACCTATACCTTTGAGCGTGATTTTGACCTTCCGCATTTATCCCTTTCCATCGGTAACTACCAAAAGAAAAGTCTGCGGGTAGATAGCGTGGAGTTTTCGGTGTATCACATTGAGGGACACGATTATTTTAACAATGCTTTTCCGGATATTAGAGATACTCTACCTTCCATCATTTTGGAGCGCCTTCGGGACTACGAACGCAAAATTGATTTGAAATATCCATTCAAAGATTTTTCCATTGTCGAAGTACCAGGACATTTTAAATCCTACGATCGTACTTGGACTTCTGTTCATCAGCACAATCAAGCAGGCTTTGTCTATTTTCCCGAAAAAGGATTGTTCAGCCGATTGAATGATTTTAATGGCTACGTGAAACGGATAAAAAGATGGAACAGCGGTAGAAACAAAACCCCCGAAGAGTTGCAAATAGTTACGCTCAATCGTTTCATTGATCGCTTTTTCCGATTTAAGGATACGGAGGTTCGTTCTACTAACACCAGCACCGATGTCAACGAATCCATCAATCCTTATTACCAGTTTGTTCAATTTTATGAAATGAGCAACAACTTAGACTCGGAGGATTGGCCGGTACTGAATCGAATATTTGAATCCTACCTGAGAGGTTCAGAAAATGCTGATCCAGAATGGGTACGTCGCAATAGTGGAAGCACACAAAATGAACTTGCAAATATGGTGTTACAAGAAAAGTCTTTTGCGGAAATTCTCAACCTCCAAGAAAACCAGCAACTCATTGACAATGTGATTGAGCTAAAAGGGGAAACTTTATTCTCAATCATGGAAGCCAAAGCCAACACCAATCGGTTTAGGGATTTTATTGGAGATGTATTGTTAGAAAATCGCTTCCAGAATTTACCTTTAGAAGATTTTAATAAAAAATTACAAGCCGAGTTTGAGGTAGATATTTCTAATCAGATGGAAAAATGGTTCAACGAGACTCAACTTTCCAAGTATCGTTTTAGTACGCCCATTGCGGAAAAAGTGTTGGCAGGCAATAAAGAAATGTTTCAAGTCACCTTTAAAGTGACCAACGAAGGCAGCACGGAAGGCGTAATCAAAACTACGCTGCGCCCCGATGAAGATGTAGAAAAATTACTTTACCTAGCACCAGCACAAACCAAGGAAGTTTTTTATTTAAGCATAAAAGAACCTACGGGTGTTCTCATCAATACTCTCAGTTCTGGAAATTTACCTAATCGAATTGAATACAATTTTGAACAAGTAGGAAAAGGAACGACCAAAAATGCAACAGAGAAAGAAACAATTATAAACGAATCACTAGTCGTCACCGATGCAAGAGAGATCATCATTGATAACGAAGATTCTGAGTTTGACTTCACCAACTTTGAGGAAGTCAGTCGCCTGCGTAAATGGATAAAACCCAAGGAGGGAGATGATTTTAAATATAAAGGTAGCCGAGTGTGGCGACCACCGTTGAATTGGACCGCCACCACCAATGATAAGTTTTTTGGAGATTTTATTCGTTCGGCATTTTACATCAAAGCGGGAGATGGATCCAAGCAAGCCCAATGGAAAATTCCCATTGAAGATCCGGGTCGGTACGATGTGTACTACCATATTTACAGAGATGTCTCCTTCAGGTGGGATCGAAACCAGAATGGGAGTTATCAATTTATCATCCCCCACCAGAATGGTACAGATCGTCCCAAGATTGAGTTGACT
>JBCCJE010000809.1:0-3161 GCA_039027925.1 Bacteroidota bacterium | reverse complement strand
GAGGAGGGAACAGAGAACAGAGATAAGTTGATACCAAAATGAGGGTATCACTTTTATCTAAAACTTTCGCTAAAAATTTATCTGACTTTTCTCGCTTCTCCACAGTTAATCATTTATCACAAAAAAATTATGACAAGAAAAAAGAAAAAAATCAAAATGGGGCAGAAGTTAACTGCGGCAGATTTGAAAAGACACATTTTTAAGTACTTTAAACAATTTCCTAAAAAACGCCTTACCGCAAAACAAGTAATTAAAAAACTAAGCCTAGTCAATAACAAAGATTCTGTTCAGGATGCGATGACCAAACTAGCAGCGGACGGAAAGCTCTACGAGATTGAAGCCGGAAAATTCCGATTGGATCGCTTCGTCAAAGCTGCCCCGAATGGCAAGTCCAACCTGCGTAGAAAACTACACGTTGGTTCGGTAGATTTGACCCGAACGGGGGCCGCTTACATCATCGTTGACGACTTGGAAGAAGATGTTTACGTAGCGGCGAAGCATACGATGAATGCTATGCAGGGAGATCGAGTGCAGGTCTCCGTTCACAAACCCAGAGGCCGACGCAAAGCGGAAGGAGAGGTTGTGAAAATCATAGAAAGAGCTACTGAGCACTTTCTCGGAAAAATCAGAATCTTTAGGAACTACGGGATTTTGACACCCGGTAATTTTCGACTAGAACACATTGAGGTCATGGTCAAACTAGACGACCTTAACGGTGCCGAAGATGGCGATATAGCCGTAGTGAAAATTGTGGATTGGGGTAGAAAAAAACAACACTTTCCCATTGGAGTAGTCACGAGCGTGCTCGGGCAAGAAGGTGGAAGCGATATGGAGATGAAGTCCATTCTTATCAACAAGGGATTTGAATTAGAATTCTCGGAAGCAGTCAATCAGGAATCCGAGAAATTGAGTATAAATATTTCTGAAGACGAGATTGACCGCCGTAGAGATATGCGAGCAGTACCTACTTTTACCATAGACCCGGATACAGCAAAAGACTTTGATGACGCCTTGTCTTACCAAACGCTAGAGGATGGAAGCATCGAAA
The DNA here is from genome assembly GCA_039027925.1 of Bacteroidota bacterium. Lineage (GTDB taxonomy): Bacteria > Bacteroidota > Bacteroidia > Chitinophagales > Saprospiraceae > CAJQQY01. Next base: position 2,113 of record JBCCJE010000809.1, on the reverse strand, counting down.
TAGGTATTCACATTGCGGATGTTACTCATTTTGTTCAACCCAATACAGCATTGGATAAGGAAGCCTTAAAAAGAAGCACGTCGGTTTATTTAGTGGATCGAGTATTGCCTATGTTGCCCGAAAAAATTTCAAACGAACTTTGTTCGCTCCGACCCCACGAGGACAAATGTACCTTTAGCGCAGTTTTTATTTTTAATGAAAAAGGAAAAATTCAGGAGCGATGGTTTGGAAAAACCTTGATTCATTCGGATCGAAGATTTACCTATGGAGAAGCTCAACAAGTACTAGATGCGGGCGAAGGAGATTTTGCAAATGAATTGTTACAACTCAATAAGATGGCAAAAAAACTCCGAAAGCGGAAGTTTAAAAATGGTGCTATCAACTTTGAATCTCCCGAAGTGAAATTCAAATTGGATGAAGAAGGAGAACCCATTGATGTGTACGTCAAAGCTCGAAAAGATGCGCATAAGCTGATCGAGGAGTTTATGCTTTTAGCTAATCGAGAGGTCGCTACTTTTATCGTCAACAAAGGGAAAGCGGGCGGTGGCGAAATTCCGTTCGTCTATCGGATACACGATGAACCCGACGAAGAAAAGGTTGCGGAATTTGCTCGATTTGCGGCCGAGTTTGGTTTCCAAATGAAGTACGACTCGCCTAAGCAATTGGCGCAAAGTTTTTTGGAAATGGACAGAGCAGCAAGAGAAAACGAAGCTATCGCCATGCTTCAACCCATCGCCATTCGATCTATGGCGAAGGCGGTGTACAGTACCGATAACATTGGTCACTACGGCTTGGCTTTTGACAATTACGCTCATTTCACTTCTCCCATTCGTCGCTACTCGGATGTATTAGCACACCGATTGTTAGAAAAGAATTTAGGGAAAAAAGCCTTCTGCACGGACAAAGCAGATTTGGAAGCCAAGTGCAAACACATTTCAAGTCAGGAAAGAAAAGCCATGGACGCCGAGCGAGAATCCGTGAAATACAAGCAGGTCGAATATTCCGCTAAACATATCGGCGAAGTATTCGACGCACATATTTCGGGGATGATTGATCGCGGAGTATTTGTACAAATTGACCATAGCCAGACAGAAGGATTGATTGGTTTTGAAAATTTTGACGAATCATTTGAAGTAGCCGATAGTCGGTTGAAGGCTATTGGTACGAGAACCGGCCGAGTGATTCAGATGGGACAAAAAGTTAGGGCGAGAATCATGGATGCTAATTTGGAAAAACGAACTATTGAGTTGGAGTTAGTCGAAGAGTAGCTACCAAGGTGTTGCCCCTCTAGGGATTTATAAATTTGTAAATGTGTTGTTATGTTTTCAGTTAATGCTTGCTCTCTAAAATCTTTAGAAAAGGAGTAGCCCCAGAGGGGCGGCATATCGGTAGTAGCAACAATCATCTATTTCCGTATTATCAAAGTCCCAGAGGGACGATATATAACAATTCATTTACGTGAATAAAATCGAATTGATAATTATTCACCAAAAGGTGTTTCGAGAAATTCTTGAAACACCTTTTCTTTTGATGTACTCTTTCTTTCAAAAATGGATTTCAAAAAGTAATGTTTCTCCAAAAGTAAACCCACGTTAAACCTTTTTTAGCAGCAAAAGTCAAAGCTCCCAAATCGTCTTACACTAAGTTTCGATTTTCCAATTCTCAGTTCGAGATAAACCGATTCGTTACTTTCAAACTAAAACCACATGGATAGAAGAGCTTCACTCGCTTTGCTGCTAGGAAGAAAAAAAGAAAAGATTTCCCAACCTACGATGGCCCCTGCGTTCGCTAATTCCTTTAGCCCTTACGCAGGATCTTGGGGATTCGAACAAGCTGCCCACCTACTGCGCCGAACTACCTTCGGAGCCACCTACGCCCAAATCAAACAAGCTGCTGCCAATGGATTGGATGACACTATCAGTATGCTTTTTCAAGACCACCCGCTCCCCGATCCACCCGTTTACTACGATTTTGAAAATGATCCCCTAGTGGGGTTGGGAGAAACGTGGGTGGACGAGATAGAGACCCTAGGTGCCAATGCAATAAGGATGGCAAGAAGAAGATCCATACGTGGATGGACTTACCTTTTGTACAAAAATGAGGGCATCAGCAT
>JBCCJE010000808.1:0-3168 GCA_039027925.1 Bacteroidota bacterium | reverse complement strand
TCCAAAAACTGAACGACACTTTCTTTCTGTTCTCCATTCTTATCCACATAAATTAGTATATGATGATTGTTTCTTGGATCTACCCATTGGTTGACTGCTTCTTTTAGCTGAATGGCATTTCCAATTGCTGCTTTTCTTCTAATATTCCTGATCGGGACAGGATTTCCGTTTTTATTGGGCATGAATACTTTAGGTGTAGTCAATCCTGTTTCCTTATCTACTTCCAAAAATAAACCACTAGGAATATCAAACTTGGATGCTGTATCTATTCCATTCGCTTTTAGAAATTCTAAGATGATCTTTTTTACGTTTTTATCAACAATGCTATTCACGTGTTTATGATTCTTCAAGGATTCGATGGGCTTGCGAATGTGATATGCGTGCTCACCTGAGTAAGGGGATTGTCTTTTGCCGTAAACAGTATCTTTAGTCAACTGTCCTCTCGCTGCAATGCCTGTGCTAGTACTTTTTGATCCATTTTTCTTTACGGTATATTTTCTTGAAGTGAGCACTCTGTTATTTTGTTTATGAGAAACTAGAATTCGTTTAACCTTTTCGATAGCTTGATACCTAAATCCATCCCAAGGGTGAGGGAACTCTCTCAAATCGTAGCTTCGATTATATCTATTCCATCTGGACATCTCATTGAGATAACTAGCTTCGTGACAAGCCATGACCAAAGCGTCTATGGCATGATGCCGATGGTCTTCTCTGGATTTAGCGTCATTTTCATCACCGATGATATTATTTAATCCCCAGAAGTAGCGTAGCTTGGCAGTCATCTGTCCAGGAGCAACCCTCACTTTATCACAAATCATTGATAAGTAGGCTTTAGCCTCTTTGCTGATGTAGCGTGTATCATTTAATTGTCGGCTTATAAAATTATCATCTAACCTAGAGGTGATAAATCGCTTATACTTTTTATAACGATTTGGAAACTTCTTGGAATCGTAAAATAACTTTAAGGCTCTAGATTTGACGGACTCCCATGTACCCAAAGAAGTATAATATTCATGTGGCGTTTGTTTTCCTTTGGCAGCATTTTCTTCTGTAAAACATAGGGTTTTATTCAAATAGCTATCATCAAGGGAGCGGCTATACGGAATGATATGCTCTATCTCGACTTCGCCGTTATACAATTGTGTAAGGCTTATTTCGTTGCCAGTATAAGGGCATTGATGTTGGCATTCTTCCCAGAGTTTATATTTAAGGATGTTGGTATGCGTTGGATATTGATTGATTTTTGCAAGCTCTACTTTAATATCATCGTGATATTTTTCTCTAGACTTATTATCGAGTCTAATCTTTTGTCTGGCTGTTTTAGGAATTTTTAAATCTCTTGCTAATTCAATATTGATCTGGTCGAACGAACCATATTCGTCAATAAGCGCATTGACCACCTTACGCAATTCAAAAAGAGCTTGAATAACAATTGGGTTTCGGATTTTTCCGATTTGTCTATCTGCTTCTGCTCCAGTAGGAAGCTTTTTTAGGACAGTTTTGGTATCGTTAATATTTGTACTGTGATGATATAATTTTCGGAGTTCTTTTTCGGAAAATTGAAATTGAGATTGAAGTGCCTTTTTAAGTGCTTTGGCATAACCTCCAGTTAGGTTACTCCGAACGATGTTGGGTACATTATCTAGAATAAAGTTTTTATCAGAGACAGAAAGCCCACTCCATCTATCTTTTCCAAAAACATTTTTAACACCTCCTAAGGCTACCGCAATGTCATACTGGAAGCCCATTTCTAAAAATTCGAGAATATTATCAATAGCTTTTCTACTCAGGCTGCCGTAGTCGGGTTTAAAATATATCTTGCTAACGTACTCAGCTTTAGTATCATCAAATCCCCATTTGCTCTTTGCGTATTGCTTTAGTTTTTCTTTATCATCAAAAAAATAAATGACATGCCAGATCTTATCTTTTTCCTCGTTGCTTAGTTGATCCCATTCCTTTCCAAAACATTTCTTGTGTGATAGTTTCGCAATGGTTGGGCATCCTGTTACTTTATCATCGTTCTGATAGTTGAATTTATAATCTGCATCTGCTAGTTTTAGTTTTTTTCTAATTACAGAGAAATTAAATTTTTTGTCCTTGGACTTGATGACCTCTAAGACCATTTGCTTTTCTGACTCTGATAATTTTTCACCGTTACATTCAATGTTGTTGATGAATTGCCAAGCTCTAAAAAGTTCATAGGGTATTGCGCTGATCGGACTCTTTGTTTTAGTAGGTTCAAAGGTGCATTTTCCTACTTTATGTTTTTGAGAGCGTAATGGTCTTTGGTAAAAAAGTATTCCATCATTTTTATATCCGTCTTTTTTTCGGCCACCAATTTTGTCTTTTAGTTCATCTGTCAGAATATTGTGGAACTTAGCCTGAGTATTCCAAATTTGTTCGAACTCCTCGATGTACATTTGTCTAGTGGTATATCTATTTCTAACTCTGGGCAATCCTCCTTTGTGGGGTGTATTTTCTTTGGGGAGGATATTGTATAAATAGTTTCCTAATGTGCCGTTATTTAAATTCTCAGACGTAGCACTAATGCCAATTTTTCCATTTCCTCCTTTAAATATAGTTCCATCGGAGTTAGCTAAGGCACTTCGACTATTGGATAAAAAACCCCTTCTTTTACTGAGGTGGAAAAAGATACGTCCTAGTTCAATCAAACCTATTTTTTCAAAAGTTGCTCGATACCTCAACTCATAAGGGTTTAATTTAATCCACGCTTGAAATTGAGTTTCATCAATGGGACACATTTTATTTTCCTTTAATATTTTCAAAATATGCTTACGTCTAATTTTTCTTCTAAAGTATTGCCGCCTTGTACCTCTCGCCGCTGTCCTCGAAGCATTCTTTGATATTTCTTTCTCTCCTTGCCCTAAATTTTCTACACCTGCTTTAAAGATTCGAACGCCCATGTCAATAATTTTTTCCGATTCTTTATTGATAATTGCCCAACCGATTGAGTTGGTTCCTAAGTCAAGTCCTAAAATCTTAGTCATAATTGTTTTGTTTTTTGAATTATAGAAATATTTACTATGTTTGTGCTATTGCTATGATGAGCTAAAAGATATTTTCATTTTTTTATCTTACTACAATAAGGCTACATGCCGTAGGTTGAAGAAACCTTTAGCTCCGCTTCGGTGGAGCTTTCTTTTTTTT
>JBCCJE010000807.1:0-3170 GCA_039027925.1 Bacteroidota bacterium | reverse complement strand
TTTCAAAAACGTAAATACGCTGTTATACAACAATTAAGGGATTGTTCGCAGCGTGTCTTTTCAGCTATACTTCCAGAGAAAACTCACCTGAAGAAAATCAATATTTGTTACATAGTGAGATTAGTGTGATCTGACATAAAGGATGTAAAGGCATCCAAAAACAGTCTTGCTAGAGCCGTGTCTGAGAAATGCAACACGGGTTCAACCTTCTGAGATTCCATGAATCAACGATTGTAATCTCATGATTGATTCAATAGAATTATGCTATCAGAAGAATGAATCTTTAGCAGACACAATATATGACTGCAAGGGGATTTTATCCCCAACTGTTTTTGGGATGTGAACCCTCTCCACTTATTTTGCGGGAGAGGGTTCTTTTTTTTTGGAAAATGAAAAGAGGTTGGAGTATGTCTAAAATTTTAACGAACTGAAAATCAAAAGTTTATGGTTTTGACGATAAATTCATAAACGATTATATCGAGATACATGAGTGCGTGAATTTGAAGTCAAGTTCATAAAATATTGGTTTTCAGGAAGTTAAAATTTAGACATACTCTTGGGAATGTATGACTCCTAACCTCTTTCGTAAACTAATTGGAAGAAAAAAATCCTACTCCACCAACTCGAATTCTCGACCTACTTTTATTTTTTTGTTGCCATCGTGCACCAATACTTCTACGTAAAATAGTCCGCCCGACTTTGCCTTTTTAACAATCCTTTTTAGTTTTTTATCTAGCGTGCCGTGGCTAGTGGCAGAAGCAAACTGCTTTTTTCTTTTGTAAGAAAATGTCAACTCCTCGTACGGAACAGGATCGCCGAATCGGTCCCTGACCATGATTATTTTTCCGAGGTTATTTTTTAAATCTTTTACGGAAACTCTTTTTCCCTTCATCGTGCCCCAAGTGATTTTGTAATCATCTGATTCGGTAGGATTCGGGATTCCGCTTTTCAAATAAAAATGGATGGGTAAGTTGAGTTTTACTTTTACCTTTTTGCCTTCGTGTTTTCCAGGTTCCCAATCGGGCATTTTTTTCAAAACTTCGATAGCTGCCTTTCCACAACCATAACCAATATCCCGAATGATCGCTGGGTTGGTCACTTTACCTGCCTCGTCGATGATAAAACTAACGTAAACCGTACCCTCAACGTCAGCAACTTTTGCGGAATCAGGGTACTGCACATGATCAGCAAGAAAAGCTACTAGCAATTCATTGGAGCAGTTTCTCTTTTTTTCCGAACCATTCTTCATTTTTTTACACCCCGAAAAATAGGGCATTTGGTCTGCGTGGACGACTACATTTTCCAATTGGGCAAAGGAAGGCACAGCGAGCATCCACAAGAATAAGGTGAGTAAAATGTTTGTTTTTTTCATATGAACATAGGTTTTTTAAATCTTTGATGAGGAGCGGGGAAAAGAGAAACGGGAAGTGATAGCTTCTCTAACTAACACCTTAGCGCAATTACTGTAGAGTGCGAAGGAATGGTACATTAATAAATTTACATTTTCTACTTGTTCTTTTTCCTTTTTGCTACGTTGAAAAGCCTTTGATGCTCTGGCATCAAGCGAGCACAGGATGCCCTGCATCGCCTACGTTTTTCGCCTTGCATAAAGAAAAAATAACTGCGCATAAAACATAAATTTATTAATGCACCATTCCTAGAAGTGTCTGCTTAATTTTCTCGGGGGTATTTATCTTTGGATTTTTTACGAAGACGCCCGTTTGGTCTATGATAAAATACAGGGGAAGTACTTTGACCTCGTAGGCTTTTGCAATATCGGAATTTAATTCGCCCGATGCTAGTGCGTGAATACCTTTAAAATCATTTTGCTCCAAGATTTCTTTCCAAGTCTCCTCGTTCCGATCCAAGGAAACATTCAGAAAAATAATGTCCTGCCCTTCCAGTTCACGCTGCACAGATTTCATGGTTTTCATTTTGTTCATGCAGGGCCGACACCAAGTTGCCCAGAAGTTGAGATACACGACCTTGCCTCGATAGTCTTCTAATGAAATCAAATTATTTTCGATGTCAGTAATAGAAAATTGTGGCGCCAACGTACCGTTCGCAAATTTTATGGCCTTGGCGTAAGTCTCCGTCACCTTTGTATCAAAGTCTCCGTAATCTTGATGTCGCATGTAGTCCCAATATTTTTCTAAAATTACTGTTTGTTGCTTGGCTCGAAAAGCTCTGGCGATAATTTCGGATTGGAAAAAAGCTGCCGTTCTGTTCGTCAAAACTTTGCTACCCTCCTCGTACTGAAAAATGTAGGGGGAGCGAGCATCATCTGTTTGTTTATAATTTTGGTGATCGAAATAGGCCAACAAAAATTCTCGATACCACTCACTCCCCAAGTGCTTACTCTGTATTGGTATGTCATCCAAAAAATCAAAATACTTTGCTTGGATGCTGTACCGATTTCTGAACACGTGCCCGTACAGCATTTTGTGATAAGCAAATTCGTAAAGTATATCGCCTTGAAAAAAAGTTTGAAAATCCTCGGAGAGGACGCCCTCAGTTTTCTTTTGGTGCTTTTCTAAAATTGATCTTGCGTTGGTCAGGCGAGATTGGAGGTGTGCTTCAAATTGGGGAGGTGTCTTCGCTAGCATCGCCTTATCCATTTGGGGACTGTTTTCGTACCAGTATTTTTTTTGTTTATACCTTACCATGCTGAATAGATTCAACGCTCGCGGCTGCCGTTGCGTGTACTCATTCCAGCAGTCGTTCTCCTCTCCTAGTCCCATAGAAAATTCAAAAGAGTACTGAAAATTATGCGCATCACAATCAATCCACAAAGTATCGTTGGGTTCCAGATAAAGCGTTCCTTGGTTGCGAGCATATTCTAGTATCGCCACCTGTGGTTCAGTCACTTCCACCGCAAAGGCAAAAGTCTGATCGTCTAATATGCGAGAAGTGTAAACATCAATAGCATTATTGAGATACAACTTATTGATGCGCAACTCGATGGTTTTTAGCACACGCGCATTTTTTATTTTTCCCATCACTAAAGTATTGGGTTGAGCGAACAGCATCAAGGCAAAGAGTAAAAAGAAGGTAGTGATAACTAGCTGCTTGGTGTGAAGGTATTGCATAAGATTTATGTTTACACAAGTTTTTTAAAAAAGTTGATACGTTAAATGTAAGAAATTGCTTCATCAGGGGAGGAGTTAAGG
>JBCCJE010000806.1:0-3170 GCA_039027925.1 Bacteroidota bacterium | reverse complement strand
GAAATTTTTACCTTGAGGATTCTCTAAAAGCGTTTGTTCAATACTCACACCTCTTATTTTACGATACATTCGTCCAAAAATCTTGACTATAGATGTAAAGCACTCATTATCAACACCTAATACGGCTTACCATTCTCTTGGATTTTTTGGACGATGTTGTAAGGTTAACATTTTTGGAACGAACCTACAAAATTTAGTTAAGAATCTGGTAAATCCATATATATAATTAACTGTCAATCAACGTCGCAACAAGTCTATTCAATGACAATATTCAATGGCGATGACGAGCTAACTATCACTTAATTGCCTAATCCCTTGAACAGCGTTCTTCGCCCGTATTTGCTACAGATCGGGCACACTCTCGGATCGTGACCACGAGCGGGACAGTATTCTCTACCAAAAAAAATAATTTGTAGATGTAGTTTATTCCATTTTTCTACGGGAAAAAGTCGCTTCAAGTCTGCCTCCGTCTTTTGTACATTTTTTCCCGTACTCAATGTCCATCGGTAGGCTAGTCGGTGGATGTGGGTATCTACTGGAAAAGCAGGAAAACCAAATCCCTGCGACATGACCACGGACGCCGTTTTGTGACCTACGCCGGGTAGTGCTTCCAAGTCTTCGTAAGTTTGGGGGACTACGCCGTTATGTTTTGTAAGTATAATGTTAGATAGTTCGTGAATTGCTTTTGATTTTCTGGGCGAAAGTCCGCAGGGACGAATGATCGCCTTAATTTCTTCTACCCGCAAGGCGTACATATCTTTTGGATTATTGGCTTTGGCGAAGAGGTGGGGTGTTACCTTGTTGACCCTTTCATCAGTACATTGGGCAGATAACAATACTGCTACAAGTAAGGTATAATTGTCCGTATGGTTGAGGGGCACGGGCGTTTCTGGATATAACTCTTCCAGTATCCTCACTATGTCAGCAGCCTTTTCTTTTTTGGTCATAGTAGGTTTATTTCAGTTTTTTTAAAAAAAGCATCGTGTCTATTCCGTTATCGTAGTCTGCAAGATGCAACAGGTGGGCACTCCCAAATGTTTTGTTTTTAAAATTTGGAAAAGTTTTGTTAGAAATGATGTGTTGGATTTCATTTTTCTGCGCTTGCAGCAATTGATTCAGATGATTTTCATCTTTAAAAACTTCGTAGTGCAACGTGGCGATTCTCGATTGTAGGGCTTGATCTTCTATGAGCATCAAGCAGCCATTGGCTTTGTACGCCACACTATTGAGGATATGCAGGGTATAGTTGTAGTCAAAATTATTTTTGTATTTATGGTGTAGTACAATCTCATTGAAGGCGTGGGTAGCTTCCAGCAATGGAACAAAATCATAGTCCTCGGGAACGAAAATCTTGGAAACACTCCGTGGATTCAGCCCAAAATACTGAAAAATATCTTTGCCCAATTGATCCAAATCCATTTGGGTTTCATTTCCCAACAATACACTTACGCCAGTGCGGTACTTTCTGATGAGATGGGGGATCTTGGAAAAATATCTTTCAAAGATAGTGATAGCATCTTGATTGCCACTCGTGAGTACGGCGTCAAATCCCCGAAGCCTTTCTTCGAACAAAATGTACTTCTCAATTTCGGGAAAACCCTCCCGCATGATTTTAACCAGATGAGGTATCAGATATTTATCATCTTCCGATAGCTTCACCTGAGCAATGTGTCCGCTCAAAAAAACCATCAGTAAATCTTGAAATCCCACCAGCGGTGGACTACCCGCCATGATGACTCCTACGGTCAGGGGAGTCGGAGGGGTAGAAATTTCATACTTCGCCACGAAGGCTTCCAGCTTGGCTGCTTCCAAGTAATTCTCAGCAATTTGAGCTAGTGCAAAATCCGTGTTGTCCTGCGTAAACCAGTTATTTTTGTGCTTCGCCAATTGCTGTACACCGAGTAGTTGTTCATCCTTGGATGCTATTCGTTGCCCAAGATAAACTAATGCTGCTATTCGTTTTTGTAAATTCAAATTTTGTTTTTTTAATGATGGAGACTGTCCGTTAAAGTTTCTACTGCACGTCGCCATTGAAATTTCCTTTAAGCATCTTAATGGACATTATCGTTGCTATTGTCATTGTCATTGTCATTGTCATTTATATTGCCATTGAATATCCTCATCGTCATTACCTTCAATCCACCGCCATTTTATTTCTTGCCATCGCTCGGTGGTGTACCTGAATAGCTGCCTGCAACTGCTGCGTCAAGGTAGCCTGCAAGTCCTGGTATTTCCCAGCAATATCGTGTTTCAAAAGTACATCATTTTTATAATTTCTCACCCCCACGATATTTTTCTGATCGAAAGAAAGCCAGATACTATCATTGAGTATTTGGTAAAATCCGCCACCGTACAAGTAGCCGTAGCGGTCGGTAGTCGTATCGAATGCGCTTTGCCCAAAGGCAACGTAAGGTTCGTCAAAATTCAGATAATCCAAGATAGTAGGGAGGATGTCCGTTTGTTGGACGAGCCCGTGGTAATTGCCTTTTAGCGTTGCGTTGGGCTTAAAAAAAAGAAGCGGAATCTGATGAGCACCCACTTTGGTTTTGTACTTCTTTTGGGTAGCTCGCCCAACGTGATCGGCAGTAATAACGAATAAAGTATTCTCGTACCAATCCATTTTTTTGGCCGTTGCAAAAAATTGTTGAAGCGCATAATCCGTGTACCGAATCGCCCGTAGAATGGGCTTTTCTTCAGGATATTTTTTTTCAAAAAACGATTCCACCGAATACGGATGGTGAGAAGTCAAAGAAAAAAGCAAAACCGTAAATGGTTTGTTATACTGATTCACTTCACCCAGTGTGAATTGGAAAAAAGGGCGATCCCAGATACCCCAGTTACCATCGTAGTCCTCTGGATTGGGGTACGCCGTTTTGTCATAAAACTTCTCGTAACCAATTGATTTTGAAAATCTTTCGAACTCCATAGACCCCGGATTAGAGCCGTGAAAAAATCCGCTGGTGTACCCTTTTTTCCCCAAATGGTAAGCCAAGCCTTGTACCCTATTGCCTTGATAAGGAGAAAAAGTCATGGGCATTTCCATCAGGGCGGGAACACTAGCGGCGATGGCAGCAATGCCCTGCGTAGAACGTCCCCCCGCTGCGTAGGCATTTTCGAAAACCCAACTCTCCTGTATCAACGAATCTAAAAACGGAGTAGGACTACGCTCG
>JBCCJE010000805.1:0-3183 GCA_039027925.1 Bacteroidota bacterium | reverse complement strand
TCCTTGTCCGTCTCCTTTTAATAACAATCCATTCCCGGCGTCATTTCTAGGCGTTTCTATTTCTGCGGGAAAAAGATTTCCAGCTAAAAGAACATCCATTTTTTTATCACCATCAAAATCTTGTATCACAAAATCATTGATACTAGAAATTTGCGCTTCGTTGGGCAGGGGTGTCATTTTAAAGTTTCCGTTTCCTTGATTTTCGATATACGCACTCGCAAATGTCTGAGCAGAATAATGAAGTGCTTTTTCTAAATTGTCTGCCCCATAAACCGTATTCATATCAGAAGAAGCAAAGATATTGTAAGTGGGAAATTTATCAGCAATGACGGGCACTTGCTCACTCGAACAAGATCTTCCACGCAGTGGATATTGCTCCCCGAAGTTATAGTAACTCAGTACAATATCTTTCGAGCCATTTTTGTCGAAGTCATCGTAGTGGACTTCGAAGGGGGCTTCGGGGGTGGCTTTGTATTTATAATTCAATCCCAGATTTCCAACCAAATAATCGTCGTCCCCATCGTCATCAATATCTGCCTTTTCGATACTGTACCACCAACCAGTTGAATTGTCAAGTACCTCTTGCCCCGATTTTTTGGCATTGCTTTTTGAAAATTTTCCATCTTTATTTTCGAAAAAAGTGATGGGCATCCACTCTCCTACCGCAATGAAATCCATATCGTTATCTTGGTCGTAATCTGTCCAAACCATATCCGTCACCATCCCCAAAAAGATAAGATCAGGCGCATGTGATTTGGTGGCATCTTTGAACGTACCGTTTTCGTTGATTAAAAATCTTGAGATAGTGGGCGAAGGGTAAGACCACGGTTGGTGCCGCCCTCCGATGAGCAAATCCAAATCACCGTCGCGGTCGTAATCACAAGCACGAACGCAACCCCCACTTTCTTTAAATTTTGGAAGTTTGGAAATATCCCGTCGGAGTAGCCCGCCCTCGTTGAGGTACAATCTATCTTGGTACATTTTGTTTTGTGGGGGAAAAGCGTTGCCTCCGCTGACCACGTATAAGTCAAGATCACCATCATTTTCTACATCGAATAACAAAGCATCTACATCTTCGAAATTAAGATCATTTTTAAGGTCGGTAGATTGATTGTCCTGTACAAAATCACCATCGGGTCGTTGTAAATAAATTTGTCCCGCTTGTCCTGCCGCACCTCCTACAAATACATCTTCCAGACCATCTCCGTTGATGTCTCCCGTAGTTAATGCAGGCCCAAACTGCGACATTTTGTGGGGTAGTAAAACTTGTTTTTCGTAGTCGTCAAAAATATTTTCACGGTGAGTTACTTTAGCTAATTTAGAATTTTGGACTTCTTGTAGTAACGTATTTACGGAATTTGAATTTGGAAAAATTTCGGTATTTTTTTCTTGGGAAACATCAATTTGTAACAATTGATTTGCGATAACATTGTTTCTCCTAATCTTTTTTTCCATTTGGTAAAATTATCGAAATTGCTTTGATCCGATTGGTTTTCCCTAAACCAAAATGAGCAATATTTTCACTCGTGGAGTACATCCCTCTCACGTTAGTCAACTCCCAAAATTGTTGCGCTCCGTTGGCTAGCTCTATTGAAATTTTGCTCCCGTAGAGTGGCGTATGAGTTTGATTATCAATGAGTTGTACTTCGATCCAATTATTTCGATTAAGATTGCTAGATTGATTTTCGTAAATAAATGCGGGTGCATTGATATTGTTAATAATTAAATCTAGATCTCCATCATTATCCAAATCAGCGTAGGCAGAACCATTAGAAAATGTTTCTTCTTCTAGTCCCCACGCTTCTATTTTTTTGGAAAAAGTAAGATCACCATTATTTTTATAAATGTAGTTTTGCAGCGGTACACTCGGCAATAAATCCAACGCCTTGTCTAAATCCAAAATATCAAAAATATGCACTTCACCAGCGTTTGGATTTTTCTCGATAAATTCATTAATCGTTTTACGAACGTATTTTGGAAATGTCTTTGCGGCATCCGAATTTCGGATATCTCGCAGCAAACCATTCGTCACAAAAACATCTTTCCAACCATCGTTATCGAAGTCAGCGATAAGGTTAGACCAACTCCAATCTGTGTTAGACATACCCGTCATTTGGGCGATGTCGCTAAAATTTTTCCCATCATTATTCAAGTGCAGGGCATTAAACATATACTGATAATGTCCCCCATTATTGACCACATCAAAAAATGCCTGTGGATTCATTCCACTCATATTTGCCTTTAGCCGAAAATTATCTTCCGCTACCATATCCAGCGTCATCACATCCTGCCAACCATCATTATTGATGTCGGCAGCATCTACACCCATTGCATAAAAACTGGTGTGATTTATTTGGGCTTGTAATATGTCCTTGAACGTACCATCGCCATTGTTGAGGTACAGCCTATCGGGAGATTCGTAATCGTTGGTTAGAAAAATATCCGTCCATCCATCCTTGTTGACATCAGTCGCTACCATACTATTTGCGTAACCAGGAATCAAGATGCCTGCTTGCTTAGTGACATCGGTAAAAGTTCCATTTGTATTGTTACGAAGTAAGCGGGGTGCCCATTTCTCCTGCATCAAATTCGTTCCATAGAAGTCCGAATAGTTACCAGGGTTGGGGGGTTGGTTGAGTAAAAACAAATCCAGCCAACCATCATTATCATAATCCAAAAATCCGGCGTGGCGGGTTCTTTCCGAATTATCTAACCCGTACTCGGCGGCCTTCTCTTCGAAGCGAACGCCCTTTTTGCCATTTCCCAAATCAAACATTTTTCCCGTATTGATGTACAGTAAATTTTTTCTTAAATCAGGTTGGTCGTCATACAATTCTCTGGTTACGTAAATGTCGTCCCAGCCGTCGTTGTTGATGTCGGCGATCACTACTCCCGAAGACCAACCGCCATTGTCGGTGATGCCCGCCGCCACGTTGGCTTGTTGAAATTTTAAATCACCGAGGTTGAAATAAATCTCGTCGGCTACCAGATTTCCTGCAAAAAATAAATCGGGCAAACCATCTTTGTTAAAATCTCCAACACCGACACCACCGCCACCGTAGTAGTTGCTGTACATCAAAATATTGTGTTCCTTTTTGTCGGTAACGGTATTTTGAAAATTTACATTAGTGGATTCGGGCGGTAGCAGTCTGAAAAGTGGCTCGTCAGATTGCGCCATCTGTG
>JBCCJE010000804.1:0-3191 GCA_039027925.1 Bacteroidota bacterium | reverse complement strand
GCTTTTTTCACGTCGGCTAATTGCTCTTGACTGAATACTCCAAGCTAAATCCTATTTTATAAAAGCAGAAAAATTATGGATAGAATTGGTAAAAGACGCACCTCAATATGTGGAGTTCCAGCAATATTTGAGTTTAACGAGACAAAAATTATCTGAACTAAATACTATCCGCATCACTAGATTAAATCAACAAATACAGAATGAAACAGATACTGTAAAACTATATCAACTCTACACTTCCCTCTGCGATACTTTAAGAACCTATACTCAAAAAGATACGAAGTACGAAGCAGACTTTTCACAAGCCCTTAATAGCCGCGCTTGGTATGGATTTTTTCTAAAAAAATTCCCAGCAGTAGAGTCCGATATCCGAGAAGGGATGGCACTTGCCACAAAAAATAAATACCTAGCGACGAATCTGCCCCCTGCCCTACTCCTCCAAGGAAAATACAAGGAAGCACTAGTAGCCTATCGAAAGTACAAGGACTTGCCATTTGGGGTGCAAGGTTTACCGACTTACAAAGAAGCATTTTTGGATGATCTTAATGCTTTCGAAAAAGCGGGGATCATTCCACCTCAACTCGAGGAGGATGTCAATAGTATTAGAAGGATGCTACAAGGAGAAGATTATCCTAAAGGTAACGGTAACAAAAACTAGACTTTCTTTGTTAGCACTACCTCATAGAATTAGTGCCAGCAGTGCTAACTAACACCTTAGATCATAACTCACATTACACTTTTCCATAATTTAACCTGTCACACTTTCCCCGAAACTCCTACTTCCATTTTTCGTAGAAAAAATAAATTCATTGAATTATAAATAGATAATCAGAAATCTAGCTTAAAAGAATTGAATTGCGTTTTTCTATGAACAAAAAGATAATTGTCGGTCTGTTGTCGCTCATTTGCTTATCCCATTTTTTACGGGCAGCTACCATCGTGGAATTAGAAAACCCATCTTTTGACGTTTCCAATGTTTGTTTAAGTTTTGTTTTTGTCCCATCTGATTATAATGGTCAGACGATTAGCTGTCACAATTCGGCGGATGGATCATTGACCATAAGTGCTTTCAATGGAACACCTCCTTATAGCTATGTTTGGGAGGATGGTTCACAGAGTGTGGAGCGAACCAATCTTGCGGCGGGAACTTACAGCGTGACTGTATCGGATGATAATGGCTGCACGCTCAGTTCATCTCTTACCCTGAGTGCACCCGCTGCCTTGGAAGTGAATCTGAGTTCATCCACGGAGGTGACTTGTACGGATAGTTCCGATGGTACTTTGACTACGACCACATCGGGAGGGACACCTCCTTACAGTTTTGAATGGTCCAACGGCAGCCAATCCGCCGCTGCGCAAGATTTGCCCTGCGGAAATCACACCCTCACGGTAACTGATGCCAACGGCTGCGAAGCCATCAAAACATTCGAACTCACCTGCCCCAACTTGATCGAGGTTGATATGATTGCTAGTTCCAACTACGGCGGATTCAACGTCACTTGCCCCGAATCCACCGACGGTGTGGCCATTGCCATTGCTTCTGCGGGTATGCCGCCTTACACGTTTACGTGGAGTAATGGAAGTACGGGTGCTTCGGCGGCCAATTTACCGGGAGGCACGAACACCGTGACCGTAACCGACTTCAAGGGATGTCAAGTAACTGCAGTCGTGGAGCTGAGTGTACCTACGCCTATGCAAGTAGAACCGATTATCCAATCTGACTACGACGGGTCGGGAGTGAGTTGCTTAGGACAGTCGGATGGTCAAGTTTTTATTGAGGTGACCAATGGGACAGCCCCTTATACCTATGCTTGGGACAACGGCGAAACCACCCAATTAGCCACTTCTCTATCGGCAGGATTAAGCAAAGTCACCGTCACGGATGCCAACGGCTGCGTAGTGGAAAGTTCGGTTGGACTCGATGTTTATACTGTCTCTGTCAGTACCGAAATTTTGAGTAATTACAACGGCGTTCCCATTAGCTGCAACGGCGGCGACGATGGTATCATCAGAGCGAACGTGACGGCAGGGGTATCTAGTCCGCCCGATGTTACTTACACCTGGAGCAACGGTGATGATGATCTTACGGCGGAAAATCTTTTTGCGGGAACTTACATCGTAACGGTAACGAGTCCCTACGGATGTTCTGCGGTAGCCCAACAAACTATTGACGAACCGACTCCCGTATCGGGAACTGCTCAGGCTATTTCTGATTATAACGGATTCAACGTCAGCATCAATGGATCAAATGATGGAAGCGCGGAGGTAGTCGCTTCGGGTGGCATTAGTCCTTATTCCATTTTATGGGAAAATGGAGAAACAGATTTACAAAACTCCAACCTCATCGCGGGTACACAAAATATCGGAATTACCGATGCCAACGGCTGTCAGACAGAAATATCGGTAGTACTCACCGAACCAACGCCTTTGACGGGCTTTGCGGGTGTCGTTTCGGATTACCACGGTGAAGATATTTCGTGTACGGACGAAGCCGACGGAAGTGCTTTTGTGTTGGGTTCGGGCGCAGTTCCGCCTTACACTTACGAATGGTCCAACAATGCTCTTACGGACAGCATCAACGAACTCGGAGCGGGTATCTACGAGGTGACGATTACCGATGCCAACGGAGCTACTTTCGTGACGGAGATAGAACTTTTTGAGCCATCGCCCATCGAACTCCAAGTATCCAGTACGCCTTCTTCCAATCCTCCCGACGGGACTGCGCAGGTAATTGCTAGCGGCGGAACGCTTCCTTACTCCTACTCGTGGGATGATCCTTTTTTGCGAAGCGAAGCAACTATAGATCAACTCGCTCCCGACTGGTACCGAGTGACCGTGACCGACGCCAACGGCTGTCAAGCGGAGGGACAAGTAGAAGTGGGTCAGTCTTCTGAAATCAATTGTATCCCAAAAAATATGACCCTTACACCCAATGGTGATGGTAAAAACGATCAGCTTAACCTTAGCTGTATCCACACTTTCAATAATGAGGTAGAGGTATATGATCGCTGGGGAAATCAAATTTTTGGAGCAATTGACTACGCAGGCGATTGGGAGGCTTTACAGAACAACGCCGAAGTTCCAGATGGCGGATATTTTTATATCATTCGGGTAGGACTGCCTACGGGCAAAAAAACATTTAAAGGATCTATAACGATTATCAGATGATTTTAGATGTTGATGAAGTACCG
>JBCCJE010000803.1:0-3196 GCA_039027925.1 Bacteroidota bacterium | reverse complement strand
GATGAATTAAGAATGATGAATTAAGAATGATGAATTAAGAATGATGAATTAAGAATGATTGACAACTTACGCTAGGATGATCTATGATCTTGGTGTCCTGCTGGCGATGTCATTACCTTTCGGGATTGTAAGTTTAAAATGCTTAGGTCGTTTACTCCGACCTAAGTTTCGTATGTAGCCCCCAGCCTTGTAGAAATTATTTCAAAAAACTTGTATCAGTTTTCATACAAAACATGACGTAAGTCTATAAAATAGTTTTGAACAACCTATCCTGAAGGGGTTAGATAAAAGTACAATAAACAAAACAAACGCGCTCTTCTCTATTCCCACCTCCCGATTCTCTCCCTCCCCCCAGCAACTTTTTTTCAAAAAAAATAAACTCGAAAACCTAGCTATCTCGATAATTGACTTACCTTTGTATCCCGTAATAAAATTTAGATATACATGAGTAAATACATTTTTGTTACGGGCGGTGTGACCTCTTCTCTCGGGAAAGGCATCATTGCAGCCTCACTAGCAAAACTTCTCCAAGCACGCGGATTTTCCGTTACTATCCAAAAATTTGATCCCTACATTAATGTTGATCCTGGTACGCTCAATCCTTACGAGCACGGCGAGTGCTACGTGACTGACGATGGTGCCGAAACGGATTTGGATTTGGGGCATTACGAACGCTTCTTGAATACGCCTACCTCCCAAGCTAACAATGTGACTACGGGAAGAATTTACCAAACGGTAATCAACCGCGAGCGCGCTGGTGATTATCTTGGCAAAACGGTTCAGGTAGTGCCGCACATCACCAACGAAATCAAACGCCGGGTCAAGTTGCTAGGGCAGTCAGATCAATACGATATAGTCATCACAGAACTAGGCGGTACCGTTGGAGATATTGAGTCTCTTCCTTACTTAGAATCCTTGCGGCAATTGCGCTGGGAGTTGGGTACGGATAATTGTCTAGTGATTCATCTGACCTTGATTCCGTATCTGAGTGCCGCTAAAGAACTAAAAACTAAGCCTACCCAGCACTCCGTAAAAGAATTGTTAAATACAGGGATTCAGCCAGATATTCTGGTGTGTAGAACGGAAAAATCTATCAATATGCATATCAGAAGAAAATTGGCTTTGTTTTGCAACGTAGATATCCAATCGGTCATCGAAGCCATTGACGCGCCTACCATTTATGATGTTCCCTTGCTCATGCACAAGGAAAGTTTGGATGCTACCGTCATTTCTAAATTGCGCTTGCCCAATACCCAAGCACCCGAGCTTTCCAAGTGGAAAAATTTTCTAGCGAGACTAAAAACTCCACTCCACGAAATCAATATTGGGTTGGTAGGAAAATACAACGAACTCCAAGATGCCTACAAATCCATCCACGAAGCCTTCATACACGCAGGCGCCGAAAACGAATGTAAAGTCAATGTTATACCCGTTCATTCCGAGCAGTTAGAAGTAGATCAAGATTCTGTCACGAGACACCTCGACGGATTGGACGGAGTACTCGTTGCGCCCGGATTTGGGGAGCGTGGTATTGGCGGCAAGCTATTGGCTATTCAGTACATCCGAACTAACAAGATTCCGTTTTTTGGTATTTGTTTGGGGATGCAATGTGCGGTGGTGGAGTACGCCAAAAATGTCGTTGAACTCGAAGGGGCTTCTTCTACCGAAGTTAATCCTGATGCTCCTAATCCCGTCATTGACCTGATGGCTGACCAAAAAGAAATTAAACAAAAGGGGGGAACGATGCGACTAGGTGCTTTCGCTTGCCAACTCCGCCGAGGATCAAAAGCCCACGCTGCTTACCAAAAGGATACTGTACAAGAACGCCATCGGCATCGTTTCGAGTTTAATAATAAATATCTGGAGCAATTCGAAAGCGCAGGTTTGATCCCAACGGGTATCAATCCCGATACTGGCTTGGTAGAAATCGTAGAATTAAAAGATCATCCTTGGTTCGTGGGTGTACAGTTTCACCCGGAACTAAAAAGTACCGTCGAGAATCCACATCCTCTTTTTGTAGCTTTTGTAAAAGCCTCGATGGAGAAGGGGTAAGCAAGCACGTAAAATTTCAAGACAAAAAAATCCAATGCGGAAGTTAAAATTACAAGAACTCAATCGGGTGGATGCTACTACTTTTAAGCAGCAAGCCAAGACTCCTGTGGTCATTGTTTTGGATAATATTCGATCAGGGCTGAATGTAGGATCTGCGTTTCGAACGGCTGATGGATTTGGGCTAGAAAAAATCTTCCTGTGTGGTATCACCGTCACCCCTCCCCACCGTGAGATTTTAAAAACTGCCATTGGGGCCACTCAATCTGTAGATTGGGAATACGCTAAGACGACGCTGGAAGCTATTCTGAAATTAAAAGCTGCAGGTTATCAATTGATAGCGGTGGAGCAAGTGGATGATAAAATTTGGTTACAAGATTTTGAAGTGGCTGAAGATCAAAAGTATGCTTTGATTTTTGGCAACGAGGTGAATGGCGTTAGTGAAGAAATTTTAGAACACCTCGACGCTTGCGTAGAAATTCCTCAAATCGGTACGAAGCATTCTTTTAATATTTCGGTGTGTATCGGTATGGTCAGTTGGGATTTTTTCAAAAAAATAAATTATAAAAAATAAGGTACCTTACATTTTCTTAACTACGTGGTATTATTGTTTCCTATTAATCTTTGCGTAGCACTACGCTCTTCTTAGCATGTGCAAAATGAAGGAAATGATCGTGAGTGCGATAAAAAGATAAAATAAAATCTTGGCGATAGAAGCTGCACCTGCGGCAATGCCTCCAAATCCAAATAAAGCGGCAATTATTGCAACTATAAAAAAGACAACTGCGAATCGTAACATAATATTTGTTTTTTTATGCTGTAATAAAGCGTACTAAAAATACTTTGGGATCAAATGTAATCTGTAAGGAATAATTAAGTGCTTACGAAAAAACATTAACCTTACATTATTTTTTTAAAATTTAAATTGTACACCAACACAGCGGATTAATAAAATTGATAATTTGTCGCTAGAACGGACTGAATTTTTATTATGTTCAAATTAATTTCAAAAAAATAAAAATTTGTAACAAAGCATTTTCATTTTTGAGTTTAATTTATAACATGGTGATTACAAA
Organism: Bacteroidota bacterium; assembly: GCA_039027925.1. Taxonomy (GTDB): domain Bacteria; phylum Bacteroidota; class Bacteroidia; order Chitinophagales; family Saprospiraceae; genus CAJQQY01. The sequence continues at coordinate 71 of JBCCJE010000803.1, read as the reverse complement.
AATGGTCAATTTTTATGAACAGGGAAAAAGGTCATTGAACATACAAAGGATAACTACGTTTTAGAGAAAAT
>JBCCJE010000802.1:0-3203 GCA_039027925.1 Bacteroidota bacterium | reverse complement strand
CTTTTGTTCAGTACGGATTTCGACTGTGGGAAACTTCGGAGTTAGAAGCATTGGCTGGATCAATAGGTTTTCAACACATAAAAACGATTCCGCTGGAAGATCAAGCGAGAAGTAAAGCGGGGGATTTAGTGCAACGTAAATACGTTGTTATGTCTTTTTTAAAATAGCTTTTAGAAGGCTAAAAAAGTAGCAATCAAAACGAAACGCAGCGACAATAACTTTTTAAAATCAAAAAAACAACTCCTCAAATAATGTGTAAGTACACCATTTTAGCAGAAAGACCAGCCGCAAGTGTTCGATACTGTCATTGTTGTAAAACCTACAATGTCATTTACAATAATCTGATTATGAATTTTGAGCGTGGTGGTTTTCAGGGCTTCAAAAGTCACTTATCAGAATGCTACGACTATAATGTACATACCCATTGTTGTGAGCATCGAGATTTTCGGGATATAAAATTTAATACCAGATTGGAAGGGCTTCAATTTTTATTTTCTACCAGAGAAGTAGGTGAGTTGTTAGCCCTCATTCAGGAAGCCGAATTATCCGATTTTTTATTAGAAAAAGCGTGATGACGCTGATTTGATTTTTTGAACCATTCTAAAGATTTAGGAGAGGGAAGAGGGAAGAGGGAAGAGAGATGCGACGGCATCATCACCATCTAATCGTCCATCATAAAGATCATAATCAATCAGCATTAAAATATGCAATTTCAGAAAGGAGAGATACCTACCCCAAAACCTTGGGAGAAGCAGAGAGACAAAGACCGAATTCTCTTATTTGTTTTTCTCGCTTCCCAAAATAAAGCGTAGCGAAATGGTCTCTTTTTTCCGCTTCCGCTAAACGGTTGTAAGAAAATTAAAAAAGATTAACAATGAAAATAAATAAATACTTACTTGGAATTATCTGCTGCTGCTTTCAGTTCAACCTGCTCGCACAAATTGCGGTAGAAACTGTAGCGGTAGAAACTATAGAAGTGGATTCCATCTGGAAATATGTCAACTTAGACGACGTAGTAGTGACTGCGCAGTACGCCCCCACTGCTACCGAAAATGCCGTTCATCAAGTGAAGGTCATCAAAGCCGCCGAGATACTAGAACAGGGACAAGTGAACCTTGCGGAAGTACTCACTAACCAACTGAACCTTCGGGTGGACAACGATAGAATCCTCGGAAGCGGACTCCGTATTCAAGGTATCGGCGGCGAAAATATTCAGATAATGATTGATGGCGTACCCGTGATCGGTAGGTTGGGAGGCAACATTGATTTGTCACAAATCAACTTACAAAATATTGAGCGCATCGAAATTATCGAAGGAGCCATGTCGGCGCAGTACGGAAGTAACGCATCGGGCGGGGTGATTAATTTGATCACCAAAAAGTCCCAAGTGAAAAAATTTCAGGTACACAGCCAGAACCAATACGAAGACATCGGAATCCTCAATAATTCATTGACACTAAGTACCCAAATGAACAATACATTTGCCTCCGTGACTGCTTTTCGAAATGAGCAAGCTTTCGGTCCAGTTGATAGCCTTCGCTTGATTGAGGAAGTAGAGCTTCGTGATGGGCGTACTATTGATACCAAAGTTATTCCTTGGAATCCCAAAACACAAAGAGGGTTGGACGTGACCCTCAGACAAGACATCAACGCTACGACTTTGACTTATCAGTATCGTAACTTCAACGAAGTACTCACGATCTACGATGAGATACGAGATCCTCTGTTTTTTCCTTATTCGGTCGATGAAACCTACACCACTAATAGAATAGATCATAGCTTTAATATTGAGAGTAATATCAACAATAAATTTTACCTGAATTCAACTACTGCTTATAATCAGTTTGAGCGATTGAAAAAAACGGAAAAACTCGATTTTATCATTGATTCTACTGGGTACGTATTGGATACTACAAGTTTGATATTGGGTGGTCAGGATACCACTACTTTCAATTCCTTTTTGCATCGGAGTATCCTTAGCTCCACTTTTAATTCCAAATTGAACGGTCAGTTAGGAATCGAAATACTGGACGAAACCGGATCGGGAGGTCGCATTGTGGATTCTACTTCTGCTCCATTCGACGAGGCGGAGATTACCAACTATGCCTTGTGGGCGAGCGTTCAGTATCAGTTTGCGCCGTCTGCTATTATCCAAGGTAACGTCCGCTACGGATATAACACCAAATACGATCATCCGTTAATTCCTTCGGTTAATATCAGTTGGAAGCCACAAAATAAATGGGATATTCAGTTGAGCTATGCCTACGGATTCCGAGCACCGTCGCTCAAAGAATTGCATTTCAACTTTATAGATGCCAACCATTACATCATCGGCAATAGAAATCTCAAAGCAGAAAATTCTCAGAATGCGTCGCTATCTATCACCAAGCGGGCATTTCCAGTAAGCGACGACGTGCGTATCTCGGTATCAGGGAAGGTTTTTTACAACAAGGTCGAAAATCGAATTGTTCTAGCAGAGTTTGAACCTTTCAGATTGAATTATCAGAATATTGATAACTTTGAAACCCACGGGTTTAATTTTCAGTTACAATTAGACTCGGCGCAAGTGATGTCTGTCAAAACTGGACTGGCCTACACTCGACTACTCAATCCTTGGTCAGCCGAATTTGAAACTGATAAATTCACGGGATTATTCGAAATGCAAAATGAATTTTCGTTGAATATTCCTACTTTTAAACTTGTCGTGATGCATCGCTACATCGGTAAACAAGTGCGATTTTTCTTAGACGACGGTGAATTAAAAGAAGGATTCATTGGTGGGTTTAGCTTGATAAATGTTACCTTGAGTAGATCGCTATTCAAAGATCGAGTATTCCTTGCGTTGGGTTCTAAAAATATATTGGACAAACAGCGTGTACCCATCTTAGGTGGTGGCGGTGGTGCCCACAGCGTAGTGGGGGATACACAACTGCTGAACTGGGGTAGAACTTTATTTGCGCGAGTAAATTTAAAATTTTAAAGAATGAAAAATATAGGAATCATTTACGGATCCGATACTGGAGTTACGGAAGAAATAACTCAGGTAATCGTGGAAATGCTCAATGACGACAGCGTTGAAGTCATCGAAGTAGATGCTGTCAAGGAATCTGATTTTCGAAAATTTGACCTCCTGCTCCTCGGGCTATCTACGTGGTACGATGGCGACTTGCAGAGTGACTGGGAAGATTACTTTGATACTTTTT
>JBCCJE010000801.1:0-3206 GCA_039027925.1 Bacteroidota bacterium | reverse complement strand
GGAGGCATCATTCAGACTGTCGAAGAAGGAAACCTAGGAAGTATATTTGGATGGGGATTCCCTGCATTCAAAGGAGGCGTTTATCAGTTTGTCAATGATTACGGAATTTTTGATTTTATTAAAAAATGTGAAGAATACGAACAACGGTTAGGCCCTAGATTTAAAGTACCCAGACGATTGCGGAAGATGGCGGAATCGGAATTTTACGAAAAAACGAATGTTCGATAAAGCTAGATTTGACGGGTGTCTATGAGTATTTTTCAATACAAAAAATAAAAGTTGATGGCTCTCCAACCCCATTTTATTGCTGTTATGCTCTCTTTCCACCATGGAGCGAAGCGAAATGTTCTCACTTCTCACCTCCAAATGTCATTTAGTTTCCTAAAATAATTCCCCCTGCTCATTATCTTTTTTCACATCAAACTCAATGGAATCACCGAGGGATAATTTATCTTTTTGATTGGTGTTCACTTCCTTGATGCCCGTCAATCTTTGGTCGCTCAGTTTGTTGCCAAGGGCTTTCCATCCTTTGACATCAATAAATTCTGCCAACTTTACTGTACCTGCCATCTTCTTGGATTTAACCTTGAAGTTGTATTCGATCTCCGGATTTTCTTTGATGGAAGCAAATAACAATTTCGACCCTTTGCTATCAGAAATAAAATTAAAGATTTGATTATTAGAAGTTGTCTCCACTTGAAAGCGTTTGACCATTGTCCATTTTTTTGAACCTTCGTAATAAACGGCATTGATGATTTGATTAGGGTCAAATTTCCCAATGTGAATTAATTCCTTAGGCTCGAAACGCTTGGTCATATCGAAGTCCACTACTTCGTAAGTTCCGTTTTTGTACAGCGCAAAAATAGAATCGCCCGTATCAAAGTCTCCGAGGAAAGTGCCACGCTCCTCGGTATTCAATCTTCCACTCGCGTTGTCCATCCACAATTTTTGTGCTCCTAAGCTAGACTTGCCGACTTCTTTCTGCGTCACCTTGCGCACGGGGTAGCGGGTGACAATATTTCCGCCTACCCCTCTGCCTTTTATTTCTAGCTCCTCGAAGTAGTAGTCAAATATCTTTTTACGCGCCGCACACCCCTGCGATAATTGAATCGTCACCGTCTCCGTTTCGCCGTTGGGGTGAGCCGCTAGGTAGTGCACTTTTGAGCCTTTTGCGCCTTTCGTCAAGTTGTATTCTCGATCCCGTGTGATTCCAGTTACTTGAAATCGCTTTGCCATCGAACGACCAGATTTGGCATCCACGTAAATCATGTGGTAGGTCGTACGATCATCTCCTTTTTTCCAGACCGCAACGTGTAGAATATTTTTTCCCATAAAGACCTTATCGGAGATGCGACTTACTTTCATAACACCGTCTTTACGGAATACAATGATGTCATCTATATCGGAGCAGTCTGCCACAAATTCTTCTTTTTTCATTTGTGTACCCAAGCCGATAAATCCTTCTTTCCGATTGACGTACAGCTTTGCGTTGTTCGCTACCACCTGCGCTACCTTGATGGTTTCGAAGGAAGTTACCTTCGTTTTTCGCTCCCGACCTTTACCGTATTTTTCTAATAATCTTTCAAAGTAGGCAATGGTATATTCCACTAGGTGCGCTAGATCGTGTTTGACTTGCTTTAAGTCTGCCTCAATTTTAGCAATCAATTCATCTGCCTTGAAGGAGTTGTACTTTGATATTCGCTTGATCTTGATTTCCGTCAATCGGACAATATCATCTTCCGTGACATCTCTAAATAGGCGAACGCGTTTATCCGTTTTCTTAGGCTTATTTTTGGGGGTAGCTACGTATTTTTTCAACTCTTTATCAATAGTTTCGATGACCGCCTCCCAAGTTTCGCATTCTTCAATCTCTCGATAAATCCGATTTTGAATAAAGATTTTTTCTAAACTCGCAAAGTGCCATTTCTCCTCTAGCTCTCCTTTTTTAATTTCTAATTCTTGGCGGAGTAAGTCTTTCGTAGCCTCGGTACTAAATCTTAACAAATCATTTACGGAAAGGAAATGGGGCTTATCATCAATAATGACACAAGCATTTGGAGAGATAGAAACCTCACAATTCGTAAAAGCGTACAAAGCATCCATCGTCACTTCGGGTGAGACTCCAGTTGCCAAATCCACTACTATGGCTACATCCTGCGCCGTATTGTCGGTTACTTTTTTGATTTTGATTTTTCCCTTATCGTTGGCTTTGACGATGCTGTCCATTAAGTTGGCAGTCGTCACTCCGTAGGGTAATTCCTTGATGACCAAGGTATCTTTATCCTGCTTTTCGATGACGGCTCGTACTTTTACTTTTCCTCCACGTTTACCTTGTTTGTAGTCCGAAACATCAATCAACCCTCCCGTAGCAAAGTCAGGCAAAATTCGGAACGGTTTATCCTCCAAAATTTTGATACTCGCCCTGATGAGTTCAATAAAATTATGTGGTAAAATTTTCGTAGAGAGTCCTACCGCAATTCCTTCTGCCCCCTGAGCGAGCAGCAACGGAAATTTCATAGGAAGATTGACGGGTTCTCTTTTCCGACCGTCGTAGCTGAGTTGCCATTCCGTAGTCTGATGGTTAAAGGCTACCTCCAAGGCGAACTTCGTTAATCGTGCCTCGATGTAGCGAGGGGCAGCCGCACCATCTCCCGTACGAAAATCTCCCCAGTTGCCCTGTGGATCAATCAGTAAATCTTTCTGCCCCAAATTCACTAGCGCTCCTCCGATGGCAGCGTCACCGTGTGGATGAAACTGCATGGTTTGACCAATGACGTTAGCTACTTTATGAAATCGTCCATCATCCATTTCTTTGAGGGCATGCAGGATTCTACGTTGCACGGGCTTCAGACCATCTTCGTAGGCTGGTACCGCTCGCTCTAAAATCACGTAGGAGGCATAATCCAAAAAATAGTCTTTGTACATTCCCGTCAAGGTGATGACGCCGTCTTCGCTTTGACCGTTGGAATGGCTAGGTGTCCAGGTGGGTTTACTTTTTCTTTTGCTCATTTTTCTACTTCTAGTGTTTCGTTTATTTTCAATATTTCAGGTTGACTTCGTTGTAGGTCTAAATATTAACTTTTTAAGTTATTTATTTAACAGGTATTAACTCCAAAAATTTCTGGTTTGTTTTTATTTTTCCGCAAACTTACAAAATCCAAAGATAGGGATTTCTGGCTTAATTTTAAAACAAATTGTTTTATAAG
>JBCCJE010000800.1:0-3211 GCA_039027925.1 Bacteroidota bacterium | reverse complement strand
TGGTAGATCAAGAAGCGGATACACCACCGGGGTTTGCGGTAAGTCCCGGCGGCTCAACGGCGATCATTGATGCTACTGCTCGATTTTTGGTGGATCGCGTAAAAGAGGAATTGCTGTTGGCTTTTTTTGACAGATTTTTATCCGAAATAGATCGCTCGGTGGAGCTGACTTCGCTGATGCCCAATACTTATTTTTTGTTGAAAAATAACGACATCTTCAAAGTACCTTCGATGGGCGAAGTGTGGGTAACGGCTTTCGAAGAAGACTTAAAACACATCCCAGAGAACTTCGAAAAAATGGTACTCAGTCATCCTCAGTACTCGGAAGCTAAACAAATGCCAAAGCTGCAATTGTTCTTGATGGGGAGTTATGTCTATCAACAAAGTCAGAGGGGAATGTCTGCACTAGAAATTTTGGAATCTTTTTATACCCAATTTCAAAATTCTGATCTGCCGTGGATGAAATATTTAAACCTGCTCAACTTAGTCCAAGAAAACTTGCAGAGCGGCGAGTACCAAGATGAATGGACAACAAGAAGTGCCTACGTTAAATTAATAGAGCAAAATAAAAATGCCCCTATCTATTTTTCTGCTCTCATTTATCATCAAGATCGCCCACTTTTTAATGAGCTTCAAATCCCGCTACCTGCAGGTCAGTCCTTTACCCTAGGTAGCGTACTCCAAGGCAACGTATTGAATTTTACCCAAAAAGTGGGACAACTTTTTTACTTAGTTGACCAACTAAAAAATAGTACGGGCATCCAAGAGAAGTCAGTATCGGTATTTCAATTATTCGACTACGCAGTAGAGTTGGTTTATTTTGCTCAACCTGAATCCTACTTTTCCACAAAATATTATCAACTGTATCGTCCCGTTGCTTTTCAAACGTTTGCGGCCTTCGACGCTGCTAGAGAGAAAGACTACGGCGCGCTGTTGATAAAAGTAGCACAGATGATCGAGCCGCTAACGGATGCTCGTTTACAATTTTTAAAAAATAAAATGACGTCAACTCCCTCTCCGTCCAATAAAAAAATCAAAAAGGAAATCAAGGTTCTCAAAGGAGTAGTCAAAAATTTAGTTTACTACGGTGGCTTTATGGTGGATGTGCTGACGGCAACCGATGCGAGAGAGATCAAAGGAGTCATCGAAAAATACGCTGCCCCCGTGGGTTCTTACCGCGTAAAACGACAGAGCATTTTTAGTGCGAGCCTGAGTGCCTACCCCGGATTTTACGGAGGCTGGGAATCTACTTACTCGGGTACGGAGAGTCAAAGCCTAGTAACGGGAGTAACCGCCCCCATCGGGCTTTCGCTCAACTGGGGACACAGCCTTTACGGCATTCCGGTACGCAATCATTCTTTTTCGTTGTACCTCCCCGTGATTGACATTGGGGCGGCGTTTAGTTACCGTTGGAAAAATGGGGAGGGCGTAGGTTTTCCCGAAGAAATCAAATGGGAACAAGTCCTTTCTCCGGGTGTTCACGCCGTGTGGGGTATCGGTAATTCTCCGATGGCGTTGATGATAGGAGCGCAATACACCCCCTTACTGCGCAATATTATGGATAGCAATAATGATCTCCAACCCAATGCGTGGAGATTTGGTGCAGCCATTACCGTGGATATTCCGATGGTACATTTTTACCGCTCCAAAACTAAACTCTAAGTAAAACTTAAACCCAACCCCTCCCTTGAAAGGTGAGGAGCTTTGCATGGTGCTGAAAAAATAAGTGTCTTACATCTAGCACAACGTGAAGTCCTACCAAATATTCAGGAAGTTTTGGGGGCGTTTTAATGGAATGTATTTTTTACAAAAAAACTTACCCATGAATCTTAAACTCCGACTGCTACTATTTTATATCAATAATTTTGCGAAGCAAATTGACTACTCCAATGTAGATGCCCCGACGGTAAGAAAGATCAATCAGGCTGAATTTAAAAAAGTATCTAAACTGATTGATGAGCCTCCGCTTCCGATGAATAAAATCGAGGATGCAAAAATAAAAATGCGTGACGGTGCTATGATTCCCATTAGAATTTATCATCCGACAGCTTCCAAAAATCAACCTGTTTTTGTTTTCTACCACGGAGGAGGATTTGTCACGAGAAGTATTGAGACCCACGACAAAGTGTGTAGGCGATTGGCTAAGATGAATGATATGGTAGTGGTGTCGGTAGGCTATCGCTTGGCGCCCGAATTTCCGTTTCCATTTCCGCATCAGGATTGTTACGACGCAACCGTGTGGGTATCAGCCCACGGAAAACAATACAATTACAACGCTGAAAAAATGGTAGTGGGCGGTGATAGTGCTGGTGGAAAATTAGCTACAGTTACCACCATTTTAGCAAGAGACCTCAACGGCCCGAAAATTTCGTATCAAGTTTTGATTTATCCAACAACGGATGCGCGCCTACAATTTCCCTCCATTGATACCTACGGAAAAGGGTATTTCCTAACCAAGCCCCTCATGCAATGGTTCGTCAATCAGTACATCCCAAATAAAGAAAACATCACTAATCCACTCGCATCTCCCTACCTAACCGAAGACCTATCGAACCTTCCACCCGCTTTCGTTTGCACCGCCGAATTGGACCCCTTGAAGGACGAGGGCGCAGCCTACGCCAAAAGATTAAAAGCGGCAGGTAATCCAGTTATTTTTAAAGAGTATCCTAACGTCGTCCACGGATTTTTTAACCTGATGAAAATCACGAGAAAGACGACGACCATGCTATTTGAGGATATTCAAAAAGCTTTGAGAATGATTATGAGATGATGTCATTTCGCTGCTTATTTTTAAAAACAGGTAAAGGGAAGAATCATTCATCACCATCCCACAATCTACTTTCCCCTCAACCATTCCCCCTTTATTTCGTTTAAAAGGTTGGTAAAAAAAATCATAAAATGACGAAACAACTTGATACTTTTCTAGGCGTTCGGGAAAAGACTTCGGCTTTGCTCAAAGCCTTGTGCCAAGGACTATACGAAAGAGAAGAACCCGTACATTTAGCTTTTCTGACCGCCATTGCGGGAGAAAGCATTTTTCTATTGGGGCCTCCGGGCGTAGGAAAAAGTTTAATTGCTCGACGACTGAAATATGCGTTTCTGGATGGGATTTCCTTTGAATATTTAATGAGTAAGTTTAGTACACCTGATGAGGTATTTGGACCAGTTTCTATCAAAAAACTGAAAGAAGAAGATAAATACGAGCGGTTAAC
>JBCCJE010000799.1:0-3212 GCA_039027925.1 Bacteroidota bacterium | reverse complement strand
GGTATTGTTGCATACCATACTCTTATCGCAGTACGCATACTGTTTGCATTATTTTAATATTTTTATTTCACTTTTTTGTTTATGGTTCAATGTACGATACTCTTAGTAAGCAAGAAGAGGTGGTCGAAACCAATTTCGATCACCTCTTCTTTTTTGTTTAAGTTTGCCTATTTTTCAGTCCTAATTCTAAGGAAATGTTTCAGTATATCGTCAAGCGTATTTTATATTTTGTTCCTACCCTCTTTGCTATTTCTTTGTTAGCATTTGGGCTGAGCAAATGTACGCCCGGTGATCCCTGTCTGCCGCCTACTGATCCCGGAGATTCTAAGTTGGGCTTAAAAAATTACACAGAGGAGTACCATCGGAGGTGCGAACTTTTCGGAATGAACGGGCCTGCCTTTTATTTTTCGATTACTTCGCTTGCTTATCCAGATACGTTACACAAAATTTTACTAAAAGACGAAAGAGAAAATTGGCGCAAGCTAATTGCACAATACGGTAACTGGAAAAATATTTCCGAGTATAAAAATTCCATTCAGACCTTAACGTATCAACTCTTCGAAGTACCTGATACTGTCGGAAAATCTGACGTAAAAAAAATCAGACGAGAATTGAGTTTTCTTCCGTTGCTGTTCAAAGATCAAGCAATTCTCGCTCGACTTCAAAGAATAGCTGACCTCTCTAACAGTAATCCTGCATTAAATTATTTTATCAAAAAAGAGGTTGTGGCGTTAGAGCGCTATTATCAATCCATCAAATCCAGTCCCGCAAAAGGATTATTATACGTCCCTGCATTTCATTGGCACGGCTTAGATAATCAGTATCATCGTTGGATGATTAAGACGTTGAGTGGAGATTTTGGATTTTCGATTATTAATTTACGTCCAGTTACTTCGGAGATAAAGGATGCAATTTTTTATACTTTTTTGATGATGTTTTTGGCCATCCTACTTTCCTATTTGGTAGCCATTCCCTTGGGCGTTTTTTCTGCTAAAAATCGAGGATTAAGGTTTGATAAAATCACCACGTTGATTTTGTTTATGTTATATTCCTTACCGTCCTTTTGGATAGCAACGATGATGGTGGTATTTTTTACTACGTCCGAGTACGACATGGATTTGTTCCCAAATATTGGTTTAGGAAAATTAAGGTCAATTGCTCCATTTTGGGATCGCTTTTGGGAAATTGCCAGGCATTTGATTTTACCAGTACTGTGTCTGAGTTACGCAAGGCTTGCATTTATTTCTCGACAGATGCGCGGAGGAATGTTGAATGTACTCCACATGGACTACGTACGTACTGCCAGAGCTAAAGGACTAGGTGAGAGCGGTGTCGTTTGGAAGCACGGTTTTCGTAATTCTCTTTTTCCCATCATTACTTTATTTGCCAATGTGCTCCCCGCTACGTTGGCGGGGTCAGTTGTCATCGAGGTCATTTTTAACATTCCGGGTATGGGAAAACTAACTCTGGATGCTATCCTCTCGAATGATTATCCCATCGTCTTTTCGGTATTGTTGATCTCTTCCGTAATGACCATGTTAGGAATTTTGATTGCGGATATTTTGTATGCTTACACCGACCCGAGGGTTTCTTTTAATAAAAGCTAGGCCGAATGATTTTTGGAAAAAAAAAGACGGAGCGTTTGTTGGAAGCTGTTGGTAGGCAAGAGTTGGATCAGAGTTATTGGGGAATCGTCAAAAGGCGATTTCGGAAAAACAGAATGGCCAAATGGTCGTTGCGTATTTTGCTCGTTATAGCTTTCGTTGGCTTATTTGCAGATTTTATAGCCAACGAAAAACCACTCTACTGCGTGATAGAAGGGAAGACCTATTTCCCAGTTTTAAAACAGTATGCTGTTAACTTAGGGCTTTCAACGTGGGAGTCCAAGTTCTACCAAACACCTTGGCACGAACAACCCTACGAGCAAGTAGTCATGCCACTGATCCCTTATTCTCATTTTACGCTTGATGCCAATAATACCAATTTCGTTTCTCCTTTTGCCGATCAAGATGTAACAACTAATCGCTACTGGCACTGGATGGGCACTACCTTACTCGGACAAGATGTAGCGGCCGGGATGATAAGAGGAACTCGTACTGCTTTGGTCGTAGGCATCCTAGCTATGTTTATTGCAAGTATGATTGGACTTTTTCTAGGGGCATTAGCTGGGTACTTTGGTGATGATCGTTTTCGGATATCTAGGGGTCATTTGTGGATGAACGTGCTGGGATTATTTTTTGCCTACTTCTACGGGGTTCAAGCAAGAATTTTTGAACTAACTGCTGCCAGCGCAGGTGGAACTTTCGGAGTAGGATTTTTAAAAAGTATCTTTATCGCTTTTGTAATTATCTTGTTATTTAACTTGGCAGTCAAGCCACTACAACGTATTTCTTTTTTCAAAACAAAAATCACCATTCCTTTTGATCTTCTCGTCATGCGGCTCATTGAGATCATGAATTCTATCCCTGCGCTATTTTTACTTTTAGCAGTTATTGCCATTATTGAGCAGCGATCTATCGTCGCCGTGATGGTAATTATTGGATTTATCAGTTGGACGGGGATTGCTAGGTTTATTCGTGCGGAGTTGCTGCGGGTTCGCTCGTTGGAGTACATCGAAGCCGCCAATGCGATGGGATTCGGTAACTGGCGCATCATCCTCCGACATGCGCTACCCAATGCAATTGGGCCAGTACTGATCACGGTAGCTTTCGGAATAGCTGCGGCCATATTGGTCGAGGCATTTTTATCTTTTTTAGGTGTAGGGCCTCAAAATGAAATGACGTGGGGCATGTTACTGAGTGCGGCGAGAATGAATCCTTCGGCGTGGTGGTTGGCCATTTTTCCGGGTATGGCCATTTTTATCACTGTGACGGTTTTTAATTTGATTGGAGATGGATTAGCGGAAGCCTTAGATCCGAGGCGAAAAGATTAGTCAACTCATCAAACATTTTGTTTTTAAAAAAATCCTAAAGCCTAGAAACATTAGGAAATTGAATCCGTAAATGTTAGTAACTTTTTTTCAATAAAAAACAAAATGTTTGATGATCACAATTTTAAATCATATCTTTGACAATTCGAAAGTGATTACTTTCTCATTTTCTTTTTCATCTTTTTTGGAAAAAGACTCGTCTTTCCCTTTTTGGTGGAAAGTTTACCTTTTTTTCCAGATTTGACACCCACTACATTGGGATCATTCATGGGGCATCCCGTTT
>JBCCJE010000798.1:0-3215 GCA_039027925.1 Bacteroidota bacterium | reverse complement strand
CCGTTGTTGCCTTCGCCATAGCTTTCGTAAAATGATTACTATTTATAATAGATGATTTATTTTCTGACTCTTAAAAGTCTATATTTTTTTAATGCCACTTTTCTTTTTTCAGGTTCATTTAGCTAACTTTACTGCCAACGAAAAAATCGTTATCAGCAAGAAATATAGACTTAGATAAACAACCTAGATTAACGGAATAACAAACCATTTCCATTTTCTAAAAATTACACCGTACTCTAAATTTTATAGATTCCTGTTGGTATCATAAAATTATGCTCAATATACTATCGTGCACCTAAGCAACGATGATGGTATGTGTTGTTATTGTTTTTAAAAATAAACACTTAGAGAGCTTATACTTCTGAGAGTACTATACTATTTATGAAAACACCTAAGGATGACATCTTTCAGTTGATACAAGCGATGACTGCCGCCGAGAAAAGGTACTTCAAAATTCATTTCTCCTCCGAGCAAAGTTTGGTCACCGAACTTTTTAATTATTTGAATAGTCTAAAAAGCTACGATGAAGAAGAGGTCAAAAAATATTTTAAAGCAACGACGCTGAGTAAAAATCTAAAGGTGTACAAAATTATGTTGATGGAGTTGCTCCTCAAAAGCCTCTCTTCCTTTCGGTACAAAAAATCCATTAACAGCATCATTCGTCAAAACCTCGAAGAAGTAGAAATCCTTACCGAAAAAGGGCTCTACACGCTAGCCTTTAAAAAATTGAAAAAAGCGAAAGAGTTGTGTATCCAACACGAAAAGCTAGAGCACCTCGTACGCATTTATCATCTGGAATATCAGTTCAAGGCATTTTACGAAATAAAAATTCGTATCTCGAGTTTGCAAGCACTCGATCAATCCATTGCCTACTCCCGATCAATGATGGAGATTTTTAAATTAAAAAAAATTAACTACGAATTGAGTACGACGGCGGGAGATATTTTTACCCTAACCGAACGTCTCGAAAAAATAGCAGACTATGAAAAACAATTATTGAATACCCTAAAGGAGGATCATCCCGATTCCGACAAAATCAGTTTTCACAGACTTTACTACGTCAATGCTGCGCTCGGTCATCTGTATCACTACACCGAGGATACCCAAAAAGAGCACGCCCACAAAAAGAAAATCATTGACTTCTTTGAGGACAATCCACATTTTATCGAGAGTGAGCCTAGAAAATACTGGTCTTCCTATTTTCACTTTACGGATTGTTGTCGGAGAAATAATTTTTTAGAAGCGTTCCAAATTTCATTGAATACCTTGAAAAAGTTTACGAATAAGCATCCATTGCTTAGATGCAAAATGATTTTGGTGTACGTCGTGGAAATGGCTTATCAGTACAAGCAGCAAAACTTTACTTTTATCGTAGGTGAGCTAGAACCGACCGTTCTTAAAGAGATAACAACTCACGGAGCACACCAACAGCGGAGTGTGATCTATTCGTACATTTGGCTAGCGATCACTCACCTCGCATTGGGCAGTCATACGCAGGTACAATTTTACCTGCGGCGATTATTCAAAAATAAGCGTATGGGAGAAGCGTTCAACTATTTTTACGAAACGGTGGATATGATAAGTCATTACGAAAGTGGCGATATTGATATTTTGAAAAATTTATTAACCTCCAAAAAAAGAAAGATCAAAAGAGATGCAAACTACGGTACTCCATTTTTTGTGAAGCTCTTGGACTTTTTTACGGACTTAGTAGAGCAGAAAAATGATAAGGCGAAAAGCGTTAAGTTGCTAGAAGCTAGTGCCGATAATGATGATGGCCTCTTCCGCCTTATGCGTTATTTTCTTTTAGAAGATTGGATGAAAACACTATTGGAAAAGAAGACTTAGAGAAAAATTATCCCTTTATCCGTTGCGCCCCCGTACCTACTTGATCTGAAATCCATTCCTTATTTTCACAGAGGGCCTCCAACTCAGCTTTGATAAAAGCACCTACATCTTCTTTGATTTCATCTGGATATAGCAAATGAATATTTGGGCCAGCATCCAAACTAAAATACAAGGGCTGTTGGGTACTAGCTCGATAGCTTCTTATTTTTTCTATCATCGTGAGGGTGTTCGGACGCATCAAAATGTAAGATGGTTCGGAAGTCATCATCAGCGCGTGGAGAGTCAAGGCTTCGTTTTCGGTAATTTGACCAAAGGCATTGAGGTCTCCTTCCCGCAAGGCGATGAGTAATTTTTCGAACCTTTGGTTGGCTTGGGCGTAGCGGTTATCAGCAAATATGTTATTTTCCATCAGCCCGTGTCCCGCCCTACTGCTTACGCTTTTTTCCTTGCGATCAGCAATCAAAATGGTATCACGAAAAGTACGAAAAACAGGGTGTACACGTTCGCCCCAAGGAATGGCAAAAAGATTGGAAGCCCCCTCCGCTGCATTGGATGCGCCCCAAATTGCTAGATGCGGATACACCGACCTGCTCGCACTTCCCGAACCCAATCGTGCTACAAAAGATACTTTTTGTAAAAATTCATTTTCGTTGGTCAGCGTTCCAAACAACGATCGCTCCAAATCACAAACACAGGCAGCCAAGGCACTCATCGCCGATGCGGACGAAGCAATTCCCGTAGAGTGTGGAAAAGAATTATAGGAATGAATGGTAATTTGTAATTGGTTTAGAAATGGAAAAATATCTCGGATGCTTTCCAAAAATTTTTCAACTTTATTTTTGAAAAGTTCATTTGCCTTTTTTTCAAAAAAAAAGTCAAGTGCTATTCCATCGGTTGTATTTTCTTTGGGTCGGTACTCCAAAATCGTTTCCGTAAAAGCATTGTTAAGCGTAAAACTGATGGAGGGATTGCGGGGGAGTTGCCTGCCGTATTTTCCCCAATATTTTACCAAGGCTAGGTTGGAAGGACTCCGCCAAGCGATTCGTCCGGGCGTGATATTTTTTTTATCTATAACCAATTCGGGATTTACGTAGTCCAACATTTTATTTTTGTAAAATTCAAAAATTGATTCCTGTCATTTCCCTCTTCTTTCCTCCTTTTTCCAAAGCCAGACAAAAGTAATCGAAACATTTCTCTATAAGGAATGGTTCAATAATAACTTTACATTTTCTACTTGTTCTTTTTCCTTTCTGCTGCGTTGAAAAGCCTCGCCGATGCCCTGCATCGCCTACGTTTTTCGCCTTGCATAAAGAAAAAATAACTGCGCATAAAATGGTAAATTTATTAATGTACCATTCCTAAAAAAT
>JBCCJE010000797.1:0-3224 GCA_039027925.1 Bacteroidota bacterium | reverse complement strand
TATCTGCTAAAAAACTTAAAGAGGCTCTTAAATATATCATCAACAAGTATGATGATGAGTTCTCTATCAATATTTCAATGAACCTTTTTGCTTAACTTATTTATGTCCTAGCACTTACTTAGTAGTAAATACCTTTTTCAAAATCTTCTAAGGTTGCTCGTTTTAGCGCAAGTTGCTTTGGGGCCATGTCAACAATACTAATAGAACATGCACGACCTTAGAGCATTGAAAAGGACACCACACAAAAGCACAGCCTTCGTGCCAACAGAAACCCACCCTAAGTCTAATAAATTCAAAGAAAACTGTGAGGGGAATTTGAAATTACCCCCGCAGACCGCTACTGGGTTGACGACATTCGAGTCTAAAACCCCTCCGCCGAATCATCCCCCCGCACATCAGCACCACCTTCTAATTTTCCATCATCCCTTACCAAAATCCCTTCAAATTGTCCCCATTGACCACTTCCTCTTATCTTCACTTCGTGTCCTAATTTTTCGAGTGCTTTAATTGTCGTATCTGGCAAGGCATCTTTTTCCATAAAAATACAATCGGGTAGCCATTGATGGTGAAACCGTGGGGCACTAACCGCTTCTGCCATCGGCATTCCAAATTCGGTTACATTTAAAAAAACTTGAAAAACGGAAGTGATGATCGTAGAACCACCGGGGGTTCCAATGACCATGTACAGTTTATCATCTTTGGTAATGATAGTAGGTGTCATAGAACTCAACATTCTTTTCTCGGGTTCGATTTTATTGGCTTCCTCGCCGACTAGCCCGAAGGCATTAGGTACTCCCGGCTTAGCACTCAAATCGTCCATTTCATCATTTAGAAAAAATCCAGCTCCGCTCACCACGACTTTCGAACCATAGCCAAGATTCAAAGTGGTCGTTACCGAAACGGCATTACCCTCTGGATCAACGATGGAAAAATGAGTGGTCTCATCGCTCTCTTTTAAAAGATTAAATACTCCTGCTTTCAAATCTTTACTCGGCGTAGCAGCCTCGGGATTAAACGAAGCCATTCTTTCTTTTAGGTAGGCTTTGTCGAGCAACTCCTCAACGGGTACATCATAAAAATCAGGATCGCCCAAATGTTTGGCTCTATCTGCGAAGGCGCGTCGTTCGGCTTCCGCCATCAAGTGGATGGTTTTCGGATGGTGAAAACCCCATTCTTTGAGCGGAAATTTTTCCACCATTTCCAACATTTGCAAAAGGGCAACTCCACCACTAGAAGGAGGTGCCATAGAAATAATTTCGTACTCCTTATGAGCGTCAACAATGGGAGCTCTCCATTTGGATTCATATTTTTTCAAATCTTCGTGGGTAATAATTCCGTTGCCAGCTTTCATCTCCGCTACAATTTTATCAGCTACTACTCCTTCGTAAAATCCAGCACGCCTATTTTCCTCAATCAGCTTCATCGTACTCGCCAAATCTTTTTGTACAATTTGATCGCCTTTTTTCCACTCCTCTTCTGCCCTGACAAAAACGGGCATCGAGGTATTTAATTCCTTGAATGCCTCCTGCGCCCGATTTAATTTTTTAGCTTCTTTTTCGGTTAGCAAAAATCCATCGTTTGCCAAATCGTAGGAAGGTTTTACCAAGGCTTTCCAATCTTTGAGTTTGGAGTATTTCTCAAAGGCGCTCACCATACCGTCAACTGTTCCTGGAACCCCTACGGAAAGATGCCCGTGGGTACTCAGCTTAGGAATAACATTTCCCAAACTATCCAAGTACATATCTCGATGTGCAGCAAGGGGAGCTTTTTCCCGAAAGTCCAAAGTAGCCACTTCCCCATCCCTGGTACGGATGACCATAAATCCGCCTCCTCCAATGTTGCCCGCACTGGGGTAGGTGACCGCCAAGGCAAACTGAACTGCAATGGCAGCATCTACGGCGTTGCCTCCTTTTTTCATGATCTCTATGCCCACCTTCGAGGCTAACGGATGAGCAGAAACAACCATCGCTTGATAAGAAAATAGCTTTTTGTTTTGTGGGTAAACGGGTACTTCTTGCGCTACTCCTTGGGGAGAATTATTCTTGCAGCTTACTGTTAATATTATTGTTAAAACTAAAGTAAATAAAAATCGTACACTTGTATTTGGTGTGCTATTCATGTGGTCAATAATTTTTTCAAAAAAAAATTCATATTATAAAAAAATGGTATAGTATTCGAAAATAATTTATTATAGGCTGATAAACAGTAAATAACAGATTATAAAAAGTTATAATTTATTGTTTTCAGCATTTGAAATTTTCGACTTTAGTCAGTAAGGTGAATGTAAATCATTGCGCCGTTAATTGTTTACAATCCTAACTTTAGTGACTAATACCTACGATCTAGTTTTGGCTAAAATTAGATCATCCAAAAGAATAAAAACTAAAAATAAGAAACTTTTAAAACCCGAACCGCACTATGAGGTCACTACACCGTATCAGCCTATTCACAGTTCTTTTGGGCTTGTTACCGATTTTGAATAAAATCAACGCCAAGTGCATTTATCAAGATCCGGTACAAATAAAAAAGATGGAAGTAGGAAACATGTTGTCTTGGTCAACGTATCAGGAAGTTGACAATAAGTTCTTTGTAATTGAAAAGTCGAGTGATGGCATAAAATTTAAAAAAGTAGGCGACGTAGCTGGCGCTGGATATTCTAGCTCTATCAGAATATATCGCTTCTTAGATTTTGCGCTTGGAGATAAAAAATCTTTCTATCGGATATTGCACTACGACTCCCGAGGTAATTATACCGTTTCGGAAACTTTCTTAACGGAAAGATCAACGGAAAATAATTTGATGATAACCTCAATGAGTAGTACGATTACCAATAAGAAATTTACGGTAACGATGCAATCCACGCTGGAAACAGCGTTGACCTACGAATTGCGTCCGTACAACGGAGCAGTTTTCAAGAAGGGAAAGAAAAAACTAACTAAAGGATTGAATGTGCTCGCTTTCGATTTATCGAACTTGCCCGAAGGAAGATTTCAGGTGATCTTGACAAACGGTCAAGAGCAAGAAAAAATTAATATTAAAAAAGTAAAGACTTCAGATGTACCCAAGGTAGATTATGAAGTCCGCGAAGATAAAAGGTTCAAGCCCGAGTAATCGGGATTGAAAATTTTGGTTATGTATTTTCATGGTTATGTTGTTGTTGTGTCATTCTGATAGTTCAGGATGGCACTTTTTTTTGCCGCAGACGAACGAAAATGACTCTAGGG
>JBCCJE010000796.1:0-3225 GCA_039027925.1 Bacteroidota bacterium | reverse complement strand
ATTTTTGAATTATGAAAAAAAATCAACTTGACCCTTTTGATATTAGAATCATCAACGAATTGACAGCAGACGCTAGAATCCCCCTGATTCAGTTGGCCAAAAAATTAAAAGTATCGAATACCTTGATTCATCAGCGCATCAAAAAATTAAAAGAGGAAGGGATACTGACCAAGGCAAGCTACCATCTCGATCCTTGGAAATTGGGATACCAAACTTCTGCCTATTGCCAAGTCATGCTGACCGACTCCAAGCTGCACCGAAAGGTAGAAACGGAATTAGAAAAAATACCCGAACTCGTCGAATGTGTAAATATTGCGGGAAGATACGCCTTGATGGTAAAAATATTTGCGCGGAATAATCGCCACCTTCGGGATATTATTTACGAAAAAATCCATCCTATCAAAGGAGTAGAAGGGACAAATACCACTATTTCTTTTGAGACGGCATTCTCTAGGAATGTACCTTTGGAGATTGCGTGACCAACCGTGCCGTCCCAACATTGCATTTCAAATCTTTTCTTTATTAAATTTGTTCTACCGTGTTGAAGTAAATTAAAAGTATGAGCAAAAAAAATAAAAAGAATGCACTATCTACTCAGTTCTCTGCCCTGAAGAACTTGCCAGAGTTTTTTAAATTGATTTGGCAGACGAACAAAAAAATGGCAATTGCAAATGTATTGTTACGCATTGTTAAAGCAGCCATTCCCTTGATGGTTCTCTACGTGGGGAAAGAGATAATTGATGAGATCATTCGGCTGATCAATACTCAGGATCAAGATTGGTCTTATCTGTGGCTAGTACTCGGCATCGAACTAGGGTTAGCCGTTTTTTCGGAGTTGATCAGTAGGGTCATTACTTTGTTGGATAGTTTACTAGGAGATTTGTTTTCAAATAAGACCTCTGTACAACTCATAAAACACGCCGCCATTCTTGATCTCTACCAATTTGAGCATCCTAAATTTTACGATAAACTCGACCGAGCACGAAGGCAAACGACGGGACGAACTATCCTGATGACCCAAGTCCTATCGCAGCTTCAAGATGTCATTACGATATTTTTTTTAGGAGCAGGATTAGTGGCATTCAATCCGTGGTTAATTTTAATATTATTCGTAGCGGTGCTACCCGCATTTTTGGGGGAAACCCACTTCAACCAAAAGACCTATTCCTTGACCAGAAGCTGGACACCAGAGCGGCGCGAGTTGGACTATCTGCGGTACATCGGCGCAAGCGATGAGACCGCCAAGGAGATTAAGATATTTGGATTAGCTGATTTTTTATCACAACGGTTCAAAAACCTTTCGGATAAATATTACCACGAAAACCGAAAGATTGCCACCAAAAGAGCCTTGTGGGGAAGTTTATTTTCATCCATCGGGACACTATCTTACTACGGTGCTTACGTATTTATCATCTACCAAGCAGTAGGCGGACTCATCACCATCGGTACATTGACTTTTCTAGCAGGATCATTCCAACGTATGCGCAATATGCTACAATCCATCATGAATCGTTTTTCAAAAATTGCGGAAGGTGCTTTATACTTGCAGGATTTATTTGACTTTTTTGCCATCCAGCCTAAGATAGTTTCGGGAGAAGAAAATATTGCGGTACCTCAGCCCATTCAGGAGGGTTTTACATTCGAAAATGTTGGATTCAAATATCCTAACAGCAAAGTGTGGGCTATTCGAAATTTATCTTTTCATTTAAAAAAAGGAGAAAAACTAGCTTTGGTAGGTGAAAATGGAGCGGGAAAAACGACCCTAGTGAAACTGCTTGCCCGCCTGTACAATCCTACGGAAGGAAGAATCCTGCTAGATGGAAAAGATTTAAAATCCTACAATCTCTATGATCTTAGACAAAACATCGGGATTATATTTCAGGATTATATTCGATTTCAGATGAAGGCTTCGGAGAACATTGCTATCGGAAATATTGAGTATCGCCACGAGCTAGGTACCATCAAAGATGCTGCAAAAAAGAGCCTTGCTGATACCGTGATCGAAAAACTTCCCAGAGAATACGAACAAATTTTAGGGAAACGCTTCGACAAAGGAGTAGAACTTTCGGGGGGTCAATGGCAGAAAATTGCCTTGGGTCGGGCGTACATGCGGGATGCGCAGTTACTCATTTTGGATGAACCTACTTCCGCCCTAGACGCCCGTTCAGAGCACGAAGTTTTTATAAGATTTGCGGAACTGATTGCTGGAAAAACGGCGGTATTAATTTCCCACAGATTTTCTACGGTTCGAATGGCAGATCGCATTTTATTTTTGGAAAATGGACAACCCGCAGAGTTGGGTAGCCATGAAGAATTATTAGCTCTAGGTGGAAAATATGCGGAACTGTTCCGCTTACAAGCACAGGGGTATTTGGACTGAAAAAACCTCGAAAATTACTTCGTGCCTTAGTAGCATTCCAAAAAAACAAATACAACGGGTATGGCCACCAAGGCACAAGGACACTAAGTTTTTATACCACTTCTAAAAAAAATCTTTGTGCCTTCGTGACTTGGTGGCAACAAAAAAACTCAATACAACAGGTATAACCGCTAAGTTTTAAAAAATTCTTCGTACCCCTTAGCTCATCAAATCCCCCAATATCCCTGCTCTTTAAGAAAACACCTTCGTCAAATCTATCTTTAATTTCGGAAAAGCAAGTGGGCTTATCTTATCACCAGAAGTGAAGGGTTGTGGTTGGAGAGATTGGTATTTCCCATCCGCATCCAATCTAAAAATAATCAATGTGCCATCCATCGGATGCGCCACCCAGTATTCGGGAATACCTGCGTGCTGGTATAATTCAAATTTTTCGGTCAAGTCTTTTTTCGATGTACTCTTGGACAACACCTCAATGACCCAATCGGGTGCTCCGTTACATCCTGCCATATCCAAAATTTCTGGATTACACACTACGGTAATGTCGGGTTGAACGACGGTATCAATTTTATTCTTTTTAGCTTTTTTTGGAGGAAGCGGAAGCCGCACATCAAATGGGGCTGTAAATGCTTCACAATTCCCTTTCATTAGAAATACATTAATCAATGTAAATAATCTTGCACTCAGTCTCTGATGTTCCAAATTCGGCGCAGGTGACATCCGATACACCTTCCCTCTAATCAACTCAACCATCTCGTCAAACTGCCAGTTCAAGTAATCCGCATAGGTATATTTTTTTGAAAAATCCAAATCGTTGATGTCCGTAATGATTGCCATAATTTTTATTT
>JBCCJE010000795.1:0-3232 GCA_039027925.1 Bacteroidota bacterium | reverse complement strand
TCCCCACGTTTTCATCATTATCGGGATAATAGATATACTGGTCAAATTTAAAAAAAGGAATAAAGGTAAATAACAATAAATACACGGTTAAGCCAAACCGTATTGCCCCTTTTGAAAAACGACTCGCCAAACTGTAGTAAATACTCCGATAAATTTTTGCGAGCGTAATCCAACCAATGAATTTATAAATAGGGAAAAATAGTTTGCTGGTCCATTTATATCTTTTAAAAATGCCAATGGTCAAAGTATCAATTGCGTAGAGAAATCCTAACAGTAGCATAGCAATCAGAATGAAAATTGCTGATAATCGCAATATTTCGTGAAGTATGCTGTCCTCATCTAGTAGATGTAAAATTTGATTGATGATATAGCCGAACAGGCTAGCAAATGAAAAAAATAAAAATAGAGAAAAGAGCATAAAAACAATCAGAAAAGTGAAGGAAAAAATGACGCTCGAAAGGGTATCTAATCTTTCTAGCATTCTATCCAAGGATGGTACTCGTGGTTTTAGTTTTTCTACAAAGTATTCACTATACCCTAATTTTTCTAAATCTATTTTGTCCTGCACCGAGCGCAAACCGACTGCCCCAATCCAAAATCCTCTGAGGAAAACGTGAACAACTAGGTTGATCGTAAGGATGATGGAAGCTAATAATAAAATGCCCAATAAGGTTCTGACCATTCCGTTGACGTTACCGCTCAGTTCAACGTGTAGGTTGAGATAATCAAAAGCTTTAAGGATTCCTTCGTTGGCCTGAATCAACAAAAAGATAGAAAACCCCGAAACCAACAGCTCCAAGTTCCAACTTTCTCGTTGCAACTTTTCTAACCAATCGGAAACGTGTTCTTTTTTTTCTTCCATGAAATTCAAGGACTTGTAATGTTCTATTTAGCAAATATAAAATTCGTAAGAGAATTTTTATTACAAAAAATGGGAGTAGGTCAAATCCGTTGATCTACGTATCAGCTAATCATCAACTGGTTTCATCCAATCTACCACCAAAAAAATGACTTTTCCCTAGTCCTCAAAACCAAAGAAAAGTCATAAAAAATTTACGCCATCTTGCGACAAAATATCACCGTCCCAAATGAACCAACAACACAGAAATATCTGCCGGACTTACTCCACTAATTCTACTCGCCTGTCCAATGGTATGTGGTTTCATCTTCGCTAACTTCTCCCGCGCCTCCCCCGAAAGCGAAACCAAATCTGCGTAGTCCATACTTTCAGAAATCTTGACTTCCTCCAAGCGATTCATCTTTTCTACCATCTCTTGTTCTTTTCTGATGTAGCCTTCGTACTTGATGTTGATTCCAGCTAAATCCACAAACTCTTTATCGTACTGATTTAAATGTTCATTTAACCAAGGAATCGCAAGGCGCAAGTCATCCATCATAATATTTGGACGCAGCAAAACATTATGCAATTTTACCTGCTGACGAAGTGGTGCAGAATTGATAGATTTCAAGAATGAATTCAAATCATCTGGTGTGACACCCGTTTTTTTGAAGTATTTTTCGATGTCTTTGGTCGCTTCTATTTTTTGCTTAACACGGTGTGCACGGTTTTCTATATTTTGCATACCCAACTGCTCCGCAATCGGAGTAAGCCGAACATCCGCATTATCCTGACGCAACAAAATTCGGTACTCCGCCCGACTCGTAAACATCCGATAAGGCTCATCTGTACCTTTGTTAATCAAGTCATCAATCAATACGCCGATGTACGCATCTGATCTTCGAAGCACTAGCGGAGCTTCCTCGTTCACCGCTCGGTGGGCATTGATCCCCGCCATCAATCCTTGGCAGCCCGCTTCTTCGTATCCTGTCGTCCCGTTGATTTGTCCAGCAAAAAATAGATTTTTCACCAAGCGGGTTTCTAACGAAATTTTCAACTGCGTGGGTGGAAAATAATCATACTCGATGGCGTAACCCGGGCGGAACATTTTTGCGTTTTCAAAACCTCGAATTTTGCGCATTGCTTTGAATTGGACATCTTCGGGAAGCGAAGAAGAAAATCCATTCACGTAAATTTCACAGGTATCCCAACCTTCAGGTTCTACAAATAATTGATGGCGATCTCGATCAGCGAACCGATCAATCTTATCTTCGATAGAAGGACAATAACGAGGGCCTTGTCCTCTGATGCGTCCATTAAACATGGGCGACCGATCAAAACCAGTTTTTAAAATTTCGTGCACCTCCTTAATCGTGTAAGTGATATGACAAGGATGCTGCTTCTCTAATGCTGGGGTATCTGTGTAGGAAAATTTCGAAGGATTTTCGTCACCGGGTTGAACTTCCATAGCATCCCAATCCAAGGAGCGACCATCTACCCGCGGAGGTGTTCCCGTTTTCATGCGCCCCGATTCGAAGCCCAACTCCATCAATTGTTCGGTGATTCCCTTCGCTGCTCGCTCGCCGGCACGCCCTCCACCAAACTGCTTTTCTCCGATGTGAATTAATCCATTTAAGAAAGTTCCATTGGTTAAGACTACTGCCTCACTTTGGATTTCGATACCCATCCCCGTGCGGATGCCAACTACTCGATTATCCTTCACTAAAATACCCGTCACCATCTCTTGCCAGAAATCAATGTTGGGATTATCCTCCAACATATTTCTCCACAATCTCGCAAATTGCATTCGATCGCTCTGCGCCCGTGGACTCCACATCGCTGGTCCTTTAGACATATTCAGCATCCGAAACTGCATCATGGTCTTGTCCGTGATGATGCCCGAATACCCTCCGAGCGCATCAATCTCTCGTACGATCTGACCCTTAGCTACTCCTCCCATTGCGGGATTACAACTCATCTGCGCAATGGTCTGCATATTCATAGTAGCCAGCATTACTTTCGAGCCCATATTTGCAGCAGCAACCGCAGCTTCGCATCCTGCGTGTCCAGCCCCTACTACTATCACGTCGTATTTTGGAAACATAATTTCTTTTTTAAATTTTCTGCAAAAATAACAAATAAACAGTTGTTGAGTTCCCGCTAAAAAGTTTTTAGCCACAGATGAAAGTAAAATTTTTATGATGGGAAAAGTATAGAGAAAGGTACTTCACCTTACTAAAACCTCTGCGGCGCTGTGTCTCTGTGGTACAATTATCCTTATACATTTAGTGAAGGTAGATAATTACGAAATCACAAAAATCTGCGCTAATCTGTTGTAAAATAAAAAACAATACTCCAAGCCAACCCTTCATATTTTCAGTCGTAGATATTTAT
>JBCCJE010000794.1:0-3237 GCA_039027925.1 Bacteroidota bacterium | reverse complement strand
GGGTGTAATGGGAGGACAGATTGATGAAATTACCAGTAAGTATTCAATAACTACATTCTTTTTAATATTTACTGTTATTCCTATTCTTGGAGGATTCATACTTTTTATATTGAATCCTCTCATGAAAAGACTCATGCACGGAATTAAATAATCTTATCATAACTAACTACTCATAAAAAGAAACCTTCGACTGCATGCGTTGAAGGTTTCTTTTTCCTTTTTTCAAAACCAAAAATATGAGTACCAACAGAGTACGCAGTAGCGGTGCTTCACCATTCAGAGATTTGAATATCCTTTACTTAGCTTTA
Organism: Bacteroidota bacterium; assembly: GCA_039027925.1. Lineage (GTDB taxonomy): Bacteria > Bacteroidota > Bacteroidia > Chitinophagales > Saprospiraceae > CAJQQY01. The sequence continues at coordinate 2,929 of JBCCJE010000794.1, read as the reverse complement.
TTGCTCGGACAACTAATGATCGTAGCAACAATGATTTTTATTTTGCAAGGTGAGGAAATAGGATTTTCATTTGACGTGAGCAATGTATTCCATCTAGTAGGGGTAGGAGTGATGATGACCAATGTGACCTTGGCTAATTTTTTATACTCCAAAAGAATCGAAGAAGCCAGAAAGCAAAAAGGCTTAGCGTCAAAATTTGAGCATTACCGAGCCACGATGATTCTGCGAAGTGCCTTATTAGAAGGTGCGGGCTTGATGTGTATTGTCTTTTTCTTTTTGGAAAAAAATTACTTCTTCCTAATCTTATTTTTGCTTGGACTCGCAGTGTTTATTTTAGTTCGCCCATCTAAGCAATTTTTTAAAGAAAAATATAAACTCACCGAAGAGGAGCGAATGCAATTTAAAAAATGGTAAACTCATCAAGACCTACGCTGACAAACGCCGAGTGTTCGCCTCGCAAACGTTTCGAGGTAGTCTTCATTCAAAATTAAAATTCCCATCCCTCCCAATCCTTCAGTTCCGTTTTTCCGTACTCCTCTTTGATCTTGATGCGCAGTTTTTGGCGTTCCAGTATCAGGTGCGCCAATCCAACGTTCGGGGCAATCAATGCTTTTGGCGATAGTGCCTGATTGATTTTATGTTCATCAATATCCAACCGATACATCAAACTCAACAAAAAGTCCAACCGATACTCCATCATGTAGGCCACTTGGTTGCAGAGCATATCAAATAATTCCTGCTCGGTAGGTTTCTTATCGCCGATTACCATCTCGAAATCCCGAACTATGAGTGCCGTCGTTTTTGCTGTTAAATCTTTTTCCATTAATTCAAATTAATTTTAATCCTGCCTGCTTCGCTTATCGGATATTTTTTGAATGAAAGATCTTAAATGAATAGCGAAATCTATTTAGCAAACGAACCTCCATTCAGCATTCATAATTCTTCATTCATAATTAATCTACTATCTTTACGCCAACCAAATTACCTCGCTATGACACATCAAATTTATCAATCCCTAATCGAAGCAAAGCAAAAAGGCGAAAAGAAATTTGTGGTTTTAATTGATCCTGACAAAATGCGCCTTAAAAATATCCAAAAAGTCATCGAGCTTTCCGTGGAAGCACGGGTGGACTATTTTTTTATCGGGGGAAGTTTAGTGGTTAACAATATGTTGGATCAGGTGTTGATAAATATTAAAAAGGAATGTGATATTCCTTTGATTCTTTTCCCCGGAAATAACTCTACCCAACTAAGTTATCGAGCGGATGGTTTGCTTTTTCTTTCGTTGATTTCGGGACGTAACGCTGACTTATTGATCGGCAAACACGTCATCTCTGCGCCTTATTTAAAAATGAGTCCTTTGGAAATTATTTCGACGGGATATATGTTGATTGACGGCGGTATTCCTACGAGTGTTTCTTACATCAGCAACACTTACCCCATTCCCGCTATGAAAGACGATATTTCGTTGTGTACAGCTTTGGCGGGGGAAATGTTAGGATTAAAATTAATTTATATGGACGCAGGTAGTGGTGCCAAACATCCGATCTCTGAATCTATGATTGATGCCGTGAGTTCGGCTATTCAAATTCCGCTCGTGGTAGGTGGAGGTATTCGGACTCCCGAAAAGGCTGCTAAAAATGTAATGGCAGGCGCAGATGTAATCGTAGTTGGAAACGCGATTGAAAAAGATCCGCAACTCATTAAAGAAATGGCGAGTGCCGTTCACGAATCGGTACCACAATAAAAGTAATACAATTGCAAAAAGGAAAAGTAATAAAATCAACAGGGAGTTGGTATCAAGTACAACTCGAAAACGGAGAACAATGGCGCTGTCGGATCATTGGAAAATTTAGATTGCAGGGCAAAAAAGTCACCAATCCCGTTGCTGTTGGTGATGAGGTAGAGATCGAAATTGAAGACGAAGTAGAGGGAACGGGAATCATTAAAAAAATATTAGATCGCCGTAATTACGTAGTTAGACAATCTCCTCGCAAAAAACATTTTGTTCATCTCCTCGCTAGCAATGTAGATCAGGCAATGGTCATCGTCACGGTGGTTTCCCCGAAACTAAAACAAGGTTTTATTGATCGCTTTTTGTTGATGACCGAACCGTACAACATTCCCACCATCATCGTTTTTAACAAAGCAGATTTATACGGCGAAGAGGACTTATTTATTTTTGAATACCTCAAAGGGATCTACGAAAAAATCGGTTACACCGTTTTATTGGTTTCGGCTTTGGAGCAAAAAGGTATAGCAGAACTCCAAGCGGTACTCAAAGATAAAATTACCTTGATGGCAGGTCAGTCGGGCGTGGGCAAATCAACTTTAGTCAACTCTATCCAACCACATCTCGAATTGCGTACCGAAGAATTATCTGATTATTCGGGTAAAGGTCAGCATACGACTACCTTTGCCGAAATGCACGAATTAGAGTTTGGTGGTTCGATCATTGACTCCCCGGGAATCAAGACCTTATCTTTTAATCATCTCGAACCAATTGAAGTCGCTCATAACTTTAGAGAAATATTTGAAGTCGCTTCAAATTGTAAATTCAACGATTGCACCCACCGCAACGAACCGCAGTGTGCAGTTAAAAACGCAGTCGAAGAAGAAGAAATCAGCGAACTCCGCTACCTCAATTATTTGCAATTGATAGAGGAGATGGAAGATCAAAATTATTGGGAAAGACACCAAGGATAAAAAATTAAACCATGGCCGTAAAAAGAAAAAAGTATAAAAGTAGAAGGGAAAAGTTTGAAAGAGATAAACGGAACTTAAAGTTGATTATAATTTTTGGTTTAATCGCATTGTTCGTCCTGATGATAATGTACCGACAAAAGATATATGATTTTTTCATATTATACTTCGTTGGTTAGCATAGACGAGGACTTTTTCTTTTTGTATATTATTTTTTATTGATTTT
>JBCCJE010000793.1:0-3238 GCA_039027925.1 Bacteroidota bacterium | reverse complement strand
CCCGAGCACTCGGGAGGATTTAGGGGAGTTCTAACAAAATGTATTTTTTATGAGAAAGCCCTTATTCTTAATGCTTTTGTCTATTCCTATGATATAAACTGTTACTTTTGAAGCCGCATTTTGCTACGAAGGAGAAAAGGGAAATGAGAAAGGAGAAGTGAGCAATGGGAAGCGAAAAAACATCGAATTTTATCGCCATTGTTCTCTCCTCCCTCAATGGAGTGAAGCGCAATGATCTCGCCTCTCACTTCTCGTTCAAAAAAAAACATTAACCAACCATTAAAATATTTTTACGTGCGCAATCAATTAATCATTCTCTTTGCTACTATTTTAATAGCATTACTCATTTCTTGTAATTCCTCCAAAGAAATTCCCAAAGGAGCTAAGGCCAAAAATATTATTTTATTAATTGGAGATGGCATGGGATTGAGTCAGGTTTCCTCTGCCTACTATTTCTCCAAATCCACCCCAAATTTTTCTAGGTTCAAGTACATTGGGCTACACCAAAACGAACCTACCCGCCAAAAGATAACCGACTCGGCAGCCGGGGCAACGGCCTTTGCAATTGGTCGCAAAACGTACAACGGAGCCATCGGAGTGGACAACGATTCCATACCCCGACAAACTATCCTAGAATGGGCTGCCAAAAAATCAAAGAGTACGGGAGTAGTCGCAAGTTCTTCGATCACTCACGCCACGCCGGCTTCTTTTTATGCCCACGTCATCAACAGAAACCGTCAGGAAGAAATAGCGGAGGACTTCGTAGTATCCCCCGTTGATTTTGCCGCAGGCGGTGGTAGTAAATATTTTAACGAAAGAAAAGACGGAAAGGATTTGATCCAAAAAATGAGAGACGACGGGGCTATCGTGAATACCGAAAGTATGCAAAAAAAACACAAATTGGGCAATCGGTACGTCTATCTTTTAGAGCCTGACAGCATGCACAGTATCCTCGGCGGGCGGGGTAATTTTTTACCAAAGGCCACTAAAAAAGCTATTGATTTTCTTTCAAAAGATGAAGATGGTTTTTTCTTAATGGTGGAAGGATCACAAATTGACTGGGGAGGACACGCCAACCGAGGACGATTTGTAATTGAGGAGGTCAAAGATTTTGACGAAGCAATTGGCGAGGCTTTAGACTTTGCCAAAAAAGATGGCAACACCCTCGTAATTGTCACCGCAGATCACGAGACGGGTGGGTTTTCGCTATCCGCAAAATTGATTTACGGGCAGGGCAATTACAATATTGTGGATCCCACTTTTTCTACGGGGGGACACACCGCCGCGTTGATTCCCGTTTTTGCCTACGGCCCCGGTGCAGAAAATTTTATAGGAATTTATCAAAACAATAAAATCTACGACAAGATGAAAAATAGTTATGCGAAGTAATTTTTCTGAACTTAATATTTTTAGAAAACCAAAATCTCCGATCCTATGGCTTTGCTTGGCAATCTCATAAAAAAAGGGGCTACGATTCATGCAAAGATAGAAACACGCAAGGCAACCCCCTACCAACTGCAGCAAAAGACCTTACACCAATTGCTCAAAAAAGCAGCCAAGACTCAGTTCGGAAAACACTACAACTTTGAGCAAATCTTAAAATCCCCCTCCCCTATTTCATTATTTCAAAAGAAAATTCCAATTCACGATTACGATAAAATGCACGACGAATGGTGGCACCAATCCTTAAAAAATATCGAGCACGTAGCGTGGAAGGGAAAAACAAAATACTATGCGCTTAGCTCGGGTACTTCGGGCAATCCGAGTAAATATCTCCCGATCACTCCATCCATGCTGCGCGCCAACAATAAGGTAGCTTTCCGAGTATTTATGAGTCTCGCCAATTTTGATTTACCGCCCGAAATTTATACTAAGGAAAAAATGATGCTCGGAGGAAGTACCTCGCTCCGAGAGATGGGCGGCTACTTTGTAGGTGATTTGAGTGGTATCAATATCAGTAAATTGCCCGCTTGGATTCGGCAAAGCTACCGCCCGGGATTGGAAATTGCGAACGAAAAAGATTGGAATAAAAAAATCGAACGGATCGCAAAAGCAGCCCCTAAGTGGGATATTGGATTTATCATGGGCATTCCTTCGTGGGTACAACTCATGCTAGAAAAAATAATCAGCTACCACGGCGTAGATCACATTCACCGTATCTGGCCAAACCTAAAAGTATTTATTCACGGAGGGGTGGCCTTCGAGCCTTACCAAAAAGGATTTAAAAGACTACTCGGTGAGGAACTAATTTACATCAATACCTACCTCGCTTCCGAAGGTTTTTTGGGTTACCAAAACCGACCCAACGCAGGTATGAAATTAGTGCTGGACAATGGGATTTTCTTTGAGTTTATTCCTTTTGATGCTAACAACTTCGACCAATCCAACAACCCGAAACCGAATGCCACGGTACTCACCATTGACAATATCAAGGAAGGCACAGACTACGCCGTCGTCATCAGCACCTGCGCCGGAGCGTGGCGTTATTTGCTGGGAGATACAATTCGATTTACAGATACAGCTCGCAGCGAAATTGTCATCACGGGCAGAACCAAACATTTTTTAAATGTGTGCGGAGAGCATCTCTCTGTGGAAAATATGAACTGCGCTATCGCATGTTTGGAAAAAGAGTTGGACTTATCCATCAGAGAATTTACCGTGAGTTACCTTCCCGATGGTCACTTATTTCAACACCAATGGTACGTAGGGTGTGATGAAAAAATAGATAACGGAGTACTGCGCAGAGCCTTAGACTATCATCTAAAAAGACTAAATGATGATTACGCTACGGAAAGAAATTCGCTGCTAGGATTAGAAGTAGTAGCTATTCCCAATGAGGTATTTTACCGCTGGCACGAAGCAAAAAATAAAATGGGCGGACAGTCAAAATTTCCGAGAGTAATGCAACCAAGAATGTTTAGCGAATGGGAAGCGTTTGTCAAAAAATTTAATCAGGTATAGCCTCGTCGAATATCGTCAACTCAGTGGTAGTCTGTAAAGGTAATTTCAAAATTCCCCTTACAGTTTTTTTTAAATTTTATTGAACCCACGGTGGAAAAAAGCGAAGATCAACGGTACTTTCTTCCAAGGATTTCATACATTTATTTGGAGGTTGTAAAATGGGGTGTCGCACAAAGCCAGCAATTTCTTATGTAGATATATGTCGTCCCGCTGGGATTCTTAAAATATGTAAATGGATTGTTATACCCTACCCATATTTTGTCCCTCTGGGACTTCT
>JBCCJE010000792.1:0-3238 GCA_039027925.1 Bacteroidota bacterium | reverse complement strand
TCGTAAAATTGTTGAGCAAGCATTCGACCGACGACCAAACCATCTCCTCCGTTGTTGCCAGGGCCACAAAATATGGTAACGCTCTTTGTCGTATTTTTAAATTGTTTGACAAACCATCGAACGAAAGTTCGAGAGGCGCGCTCCATCAGATCAATGGAAGGTATCGGTTCGTTTTGAATGGTAAAGGCATCCCACTTTCTAATTTGATCGGCTGAGAAAATTTTCATGGTGCTATTTTATTTAGTGGCAATATCAATGACAATATCAATATCAATGACAATGTTGAGGACAATGACAATTATCCAATGAGGTTTTTCATTTTTCCCGTAAGATATCCTTTTATATTTTTCTCAATCTCATTCATCAATCGCTGCCTTGCGGCTTGGCTAGCCCACGCTTGGTGAGGGGTGATGATACAATTTTTTACTCCAAACAAAACATGATCGGGTGGGGGAGGTTCTTGCGCAAGCACATCGAGTCCTGCCCCGGCGATCCAATTATTCTCTAGTGCAGTTTTTAAGTCCCGTTCGTGGATGAGTCCACCTCTTCCTGTATTGATGAGATAAGCAGAAGACTTCATTTTTTTCAAATTGGTTGCGGAAACAATCTCTTGGTTCGTTGCAGTAAGGGGAGCGTGCAGCGTGAGCACATCACTTTGGGCAAATAGCGTATCGAGATCAACAAACTCAACGCCGTCCATCTGATCTCTCGTAGGATGTTTATGATGAGCGATGACCTTCATACCAAAAGCAAGGGCTATTTTTCCAACAGCTTGACCGATTTTTCCAAATCCGTAAATTCCCATTACTTTTCCAGAAATTTCTTGTAATGAAAAATTCCAATAAGAAAAATAAACTTGCTTAGACCATCCGCCGAGATGAACGCCTTGGTTATGGGATGATACGTGATTGGTCATCGTAAGTAGCAAAGCGAAAACGTGCTGTGCCACCGCCGAAGTCCCGTAGCCACTTACATTGGAAACGGGAATTTTTCTTTCTTTACAAAATGTAAGATCAATGTTATTAAATCCCGTGGCCGATACACAGATGTATTTCAATTGTGGCAGTTGTTCCAAAGTAGAACGGTCGAGGACACATTTATTAACGATTAGAATATCTGCGGTTTTTGCTCTTGGGACAATCTTCGCAGGAGTGGAGTGGGGGTAAAATTCAAAATGACCGAGGGCTTCAATCCCTTGCCAGCTAAGGTCTCCGGGATTGAGGGTGTGCCCATCGAGTGCAACTATGCTTATCATAAAGTGGAATTTTCAAATTGCATCAAGTGCAGTTCCAGGCTACTGTACAGTTCTGCCATACGGTGCGGGCAGCCGTAGCAAGGTTCAAAATACTGGTCGTCCCTGATGTCGTTCGGGAAAACAAATACTTGAGTTTGGATATTTGGATTTAAAATTTGACGGACTTGCTGAAAACTTTTGTCATTGATAACAATTGATTGACGGTTGGCATTTTCGGTATTTTCTCGGAGGATAAAAATGTTTTCGTAGCGTTCTTTGCCGATGACTTGATCATAAAATTCGTTTGGCGTTTCGAGCCCGAAGCGAGTGGCATCGTAGCTGTTGATACGAAAAATTCCGATGGGCGTATCTTTACAGTTTAGGATGGGAAAAGAACGAAGCATCGCCACGACCGACTCCGAATCAGTTGCCCAAAGTTCGACTTTCTTTTCTTTTTTAAAAATCATAAGATGGTAAAACGAAATGTAATTAGCCTATTGAGGCTTTGTTTTTTCGGTAGTGGTCGAGATTTCGTTTTGACAGGTGAGCAGCAGCATACCCATCAAAATCAGTAGGGAGATTTTTGAATTCATCACAAACACTTTTAAAAAAATGAGGGTATATGGGAGGGAAAAAGTCCTCACACCCAGCGGATGAGAGGACTAAATTTTCAAAGGTAGTATTTTTTTGGGACTTGAATGGCAGAATGCTAAAGACTTTTTCAGGACTGTTGCAGCGCAAAGATTATTTATTCAGCGCCCAATCGTACTCCTTATATCCAATCTTAGCTCCACTACTAATCTGCGTTGTCGAATATTTGTTGAGGTAGTTGATTAAGTTATCAAAATCTTCGGCGTACCATTCAAAAATTTTGGATACCTCGATCTTATCTTTTGCAATGGTGTTGAACTGTGGATTATTGATAAATGCCTTTGCCTGTTTTTCAAAATTAGCATTCAAGTTGGCTGCCGTCCACGCTTTGTTGAGTAGCGGAGGACAAGATTTAGCCGCACAATTAACCGCAAAGTGAATCCGTGCATCCTTGTACTGTGGTCTTAAAATATCGTTCTCGATATTATTCAAACTCAGCGTTTTCCCGTTGAGTTCAATCCATTTGACATCCCAAGGCTTACCGCCGTGCAGCTTGGTAATACTGCTGACTGGATAGTTTTTTAAAATCAATTTGATGGTGTAGGCATTGTAGGCATTGATCCAGTATGCCATTTTTTGATTGCTACCCCAGTTACTACCAATCGGAGTGGATTCCAATTTAGTGAGGTAGGTATCCAATTTTGCTTCGTCATTTTTGAATCCGCTGTAATTTACTTTTCCAGTACTGCTCACATATTTTTTTAGTAGTGCATCAAAGCCATCGTGCAAGGTGGCAAGGGCTGCTGCTTTTCTTTTTTCCGCTTCGGCTTTTGCTGCCTGCGATGCTGCCATTCTTTTGCGGGCATCGGCTTCATCTTGCATTTTTTGGGCTACCAACTTCTGTCTTTCGGCTTCGACCTTTTTCTTTTCTTTTTCCAGTTGAAGTTGCTGAGTAGTGGAAGCGATCACTTCGGGTTTTTCCTTAACTTCATTCACTTGGGATTGCTTCTTTGCGAGAGGTTGCTTTTCTAATTTCTTTTTTGTAAAAGTATTGTTATTGGTCTTTTCTACTTTTTTGACTGCTTTTTCGGGGGAGGGAGTTGCCGTGACGGCTTCTTTCGTTTCCACATTTTCGAAGGAGGAAGGCTCGGTAGTCATCGAAGGAGTAGTTGCCGGTGGTTTATTGCTATCTTCTTTGGCATCGAGCGCAACGGTTTTTGCTTCCGCAATTTTGGTCTCCGAAGATTTGGGTTTGGGGGATTCGTTCGCACAACTGACGAGGAGAAAAAAAGCTGCTAGTAACCATAAGTTTTTCATTTTAATCAATTTTTGTTTGTTGAGAAATATGATAGTTTTAAAAGATTGATTTTCAATTAATTACGAAAAATCTAATTTTTAGGATTTGATAGTATT
>JBCCJE010000791.1:0-3240 GCA_039027925.1 Bacteroidota bacterium | reverse complement strand
GCTTGCATTCCCACTTTCCCATCTCACGGCGTTCTCAAAGCATGTGGCTAAGTAGTTACAGACACGCTATATAAAAAAGACATCATCTCTTAAACAAAAATTAGAAAAACATATGAGACTTTTATTTATCATTCTGTTCTATCTTATATCCGAGAACTTAATAGGACAAAACATTAATGGCTTTTACAAAGACTCTTTCGCAGCAAAAAGTACGTGCCCAATTGAATCTATTGAAATATACCGATCAATGTACCCAAGGCGCAGGCTGAGAAGAGTAAATACGAAATTTGCTGCCAAAAATATGGAAAGGGTTTCAACCGAGGAATATAATGATTCGGATAATCTGGCATCAGACCTCATGGAAGGAAACGGTCAAATAGGATGGTCAAATTATATTTACAATGATGATGGTAAGTTAATAGAAATTCAACGTATAGTCGGAACTATAATAATGCTCATCAAAAGAAAATATGTAGGGAACAAAATTATTATTCAAACTATCCAAAATAATAAGGTAATCAGCACCAGCATACAAATACTAAATAAGCAGAATAGAATCTCAAATTATTATTTTTTAAATGAGGCAAAGGATACAATAGGTCAGTATTGTTATACATACGATTTGGATGGTAATGAAATAGAATCCAAGCGTATCCATAAGGATAGGGTCAATAATTATACGCGTAAAAATTTCTACGACCCATTTGGCAAACTGATTAGGACAGAGCATTATAACTTTGAAGGAAAACTAACAAGCACAACGGTAATCGAAGAAGTAAAGGATTCTAAGTTCAAAGACTTAGCAGAAAAATATATTCATGTGAGAAAAAAACATACTGAAATTATTAATGGAAAAAATAAGAAATACGTTACGGAAAAAATAAGCCTAATTGATGATTGTAATAACGTCTATAAGTTTTACACCAATGAATTTTATGGCAAAGGAGATAGGTGGCAAACTTACTACTTAGACATTAAATATCGCTAGTAACGAAACTCCAGAAAATATAAAAGAATAATTCGTGGCTTTGTGACCATTCTTTCATACATGAATCACCTGTCCACTTTCCAGCAGGGGCATACGCATATATTTTAACAGCAACTGCACCGTAGCCAATACGTCTTTTTCGCAGTAGGTAGCAATACGTGGGAGATCATTTTCTTCCCAAAAAACTCTACCAACCTCCGAGCCATCTATATCATCTTTGGGAGAAGGAAATCCAAAGACCGCAGCGAGCAGTTTGAGAGAAGTGTAATTTTTGTAATCACCGAATTTCCATAGTTCGAGGGTATCAAGGAGGTGCTTAGTTTCCCAAGGTTTTTTGCCCGCAAGGTTTAGCGAATTAGGTAGTGGTAGTTGATTAATTAACATTCTCCGACAAATGTACGGGATGTCAAATTCTCTAATATTATGTCCACAAAAAAAGTGCGTACTAGTATTGTTATAGTATTGCTGTACCATCTGCGAAAAATCTTTTAAGAGGTCAGTCTCATTTTCACTAGCAAATGATTTTAACCGAACAAATAATTCCTTGGTATCGGGATGGCGACCAACCACGCCAACCGAGATGCAAATAATTTTTCCAAACTCTGCGTAAATACCTGCTTTATCTTTGTAAGCTGCCGACGCTTCCTCGTCGGTGATTTCTTCATCGTATTTTCTTAAAACAGATTTACTTTTGAGTTTCCAGAGGTACTGAAAGTCTTCGTTGAGTTCATCGTAGTTGGCTTTTCCAGAAACGCACTCCACGTCCAGAAATAGAATTTTTGAAAGATCAAGATGTTCGAGCATAATTTATTATTTAGAATTAACGCAACAAGTTGTTATCATAATTCGTCGTTATATTTATCATATCGAAAAAAGATATTTTTCCAAATGGGAGTTCACCTTTTTTCTAAAATCAATTAGTCTCTACGTAAATATCATTAAAAAATTAAAAGATAACAGAATCCAAAAACCAAGCGGTTCTTAAATTGTAAACATAAAAAATTTATTATGAGCTTTTCAAATGATTCAAAACAAAAATTAACTGCAATCGCCGCCGTAATTATTTTACTATTGCTGGCTACCAATGCAGTTTTGTTGTATAATAATTATAATAAGAGCGAAACCATCGAGCAGCAAGAGGCTGAACTGAGTGATACGAAAAAGCTGAAAGCGGAATTGGAAAAACTACACTACGCTGCTCAGGAAGATCTCGAAATGATGCGGGGCGAAAATGATGAATTGAACCAACGTATCGAAGATCAAAAAGCAGAGTTATCCAAAGCTAAAAATCGAATCTCCGCATTGCTTTCGGGGGGGAAAAAGAGTAAAAGAGAACTAGCGGAAATCAAGCGTATGATGGAAGAAATGCGAACACAGCGCGATCAATACCTAGCGGAGTTAACAGTCTTGCAGGAAGAAAATACACAGCTAACAGAAGCTAATGTACAATTGAACGAGGAAAAAGAATCCCTTACCACTCAGGTAGTAGCCGAAAGAAAAATGAACGAAGAGTTGACTACGGCGAGAGCCGCTCTGATGAGTGAAAAAGATGATTTGACTTCAAAAAATGCGAATCTAAGTGCAACTGTTTTGCGAGCCTCCGTCATAGACATTCGAGACCTAGGCGTCTCGGGATGGAAAGTTAGAAAAAACGGAAAAGCCGTCAAAAAGAAGTATGCTAAAAATATTGATAGGCTAAAGGTATGCTTTACCGCCGAACCCAACGATGTGGCTCAATCTGGTCAAGAAGATTTTCACGTAAGATTAATTAGTCCTCAAGGCGAAACCCTCGCCGTAGAAACGATGGGTTCAGGAGTGTTCACTACGACCGAAGCGCAGGAGCAAGTCAAATTTACGCACTTAAAAACCGTAGATTACAAAAGCGACCAAGATGCTGTATCGTGCTTTTTGTGGGAGCCGGGAACTAAATTCAACAAAGGTGTTTATACCGTTGAAGTATATAACAAAGGCTACTTAACTGGATCAGAGACTTTTAAGTTAAAATAAAAATAAATCAGTCATGTTAGGCTTCACCTAGTGAATGTCAATGAATATATTTCTTTTTTTGGTGTGAAAGGGGCCGCATTCTATCTTGGAGTGCGGCTTTTTGAGTGAATAAGGGTTGAGAGGGAGGAGAGAAAAGTGATGAGGGAGGAGTGATGAGCGATGAGGGACAGATCGCAACTTGGCCTAGTTCATAATTCTCAATTAGGGTTGTACAAAGTTTTTTGAAGTTTTGGGAAAAGTGTTTT
>JBCCJE010000790.1:0-3241 GCA_039027925.1 Bacteroidota bacterium | reverse complement strand
GTTGAGTTTTGCTTGGCTATGGGTTGGAAAAAAACAAAACGGGGAAAATCGTGCGTAGCTTTCCATTTTTGGATGGTATAAAAATACGAGGCGGAGGTTTCTTTTTTTCCTCTGTAAGGAATTAACGATTCGGGAATTTCAAAAGATTTCCTCTGTAAAATCAAATGCTCATCAATAACAATTCTTGGACATATTTTAATGCCATTTTTCAAATGAATCGAAAAATATTTATTGACCGTATTGTTCATAGTACGGAGCGCAGCTTTTGGAAAACTAAATCCATTCAGTAATCTGAACAAAGCTGATCGGTTGTGAGGATGCTCCAACCCCATGTCAAAAATGACACACCTTTTTTTATCCAACGCATGAACGAGTACAGGTTCGTTGAGTTGTTCATCCCATTTTACCAATAGCTGTCGAACAGGTATTTGTTGCGGTGGTGGCAACTGATTTTGTGTATTTGCGGCGCGTATTTCCAAGTCAAAAAGCGGAGGATGGAGATTGGCATTGAAGTAGGAAGCATCTTTATTTTCTATCCAATATTGTTCGTTGGATGGTGTTCGATTCTGATATTGTATTTCTTTTGTTATGGATTCGTCGAGCAATCCTAAGAAGCGTCCAAATAATTTTCCGTAACCTAGCGTCAGTCCATTCAAAACTGCCTTGACGTTGTTTTCAGTACCAAAAAATTGAAAAAGTCCTCCGTAAGCAATTTGCTTAGGCAAAAGGTGAGGAGTAAAGTCTAGGTGCTTCTCCCATTTCTTGGTAGAAAACTCGACCACTCCTGCTACTTCATTGGTAGCGGTCTGTTGGATCATTTTTTCAAATGCGATACTTAATTTTTTGGTGACTTCATCGGGAGAGGGAGTAGCAGCCGAAGCAGTGGCGTAAAACTTTTCGTAAAAGGCCAACAGCTTTACCTCCTCATTTTTATTATAATTTGCTTCGAAGCATCGGCGGATTTTTAGCCTAAAGTGATCCACACTAATCGGTTGAATCATCTGTAAAACACGATGTAGGGATCGGCAAATGGATTCGGTCTTGGTTGCAGACAAAGTGTAATTGTGATTGGTTTTGACATCTTCAAAAAAAATTAATTCGGGTACAACTTTGTTGATCCCAATGGTCGCTGCTTGTAGTTGTTTTACTGTGGTTTTCACTTGAACCGTTCGTTGGACAGCATTGGATTTATGGTAATGCTGTTTGCTCCTTTTTAAATGATGCAGTAATGCTAACCATTCGGATTTTCCCTCAAAATCAGCAAAATCAGCAAGCCAATTACTAAATTTTTCTTCCCAGTTTTTGGTGAGTGCCTTTACTTCCCATTGCCATTCCAAGAATCCTGTATCTATGATTTGAAGTAGAAATGCTACTAACTCCGCTGGATCGGCTGCTACTATTTTTGCTAAATGAACGAGGAATACATTGAAAACAACTTCTTGATTTTCTAAAAAATACTGCTCGATGATCTCCAAGATTGCTGATTTTTCTAGCCGTTGTAGATTTTCGATATTGTTTTCATTTTTTATAAAAATAAATTCAACGTCATCTTTACTCAGGGTAGGATTGAGCACTAGTTTCATTTGTTGGTAAAAAGAAGCGTTGGTCAATAGCACATCTTGAAACTCCAACAAAAGAATATTATTGATACTTATACTCGAAGTAGAAGGGGCAGTATCACTTTTGAAAGTATCCTGATACCGATGTAACAATGCTAGCGTAGAGAAATAACTAAAGGGTGAGGTTTTGGTAGCAGCCCGATAAAAATATTGGGCAATGCTCCTCGCCGTTTGCCATTCTTTTTTCCGAAAATTGGGAGCTATTTTTTTTTGAAAGCGCACGATCTGATGATACAACGAATGACTCGACTGCAGTATTCCTCTTTTGAAAGCATCGGAATGAGCAAAATTTTGTAGCCAAAGCATTTTTGCTATTCGATCTTCTTCAAACTCCCGCTCCATTTTTTCCTTCAACGCATCCGTCTGTAAAATCTCCGCTTGATAAGTTTCCGCCACTTCGATCAATTCGTCTATTTTTTGTATCCATCCTTTCTCTGTCCGCTGCTGCTTTAATTTTTTGATGAAGGAAAAACTTCCCCGTACGAAATCTTTTTTTGCATTGGCTAGAATAGCTTTTTGGCGATAGTCAGCGAGTGCACGAAAGGTATCTTGAAAGTGAGCGAGTAATTTTTCTCCTTGTAATATTAGCTTTTTCTCCTTTTCCAATAGTTCTTCTACCGTTTCCATTTTACCGTAGGTAAGTTGGTAAATCTTACTTGCACGTACTCCTGCTACCCTGCTCAATATATATGGAAATACTTTCATGCGTTTTACTTTTCCCCAAAAGTAAAAAATGGTAGCCCAAGTTCCGTATGTAGTCCCCAACTTTATAGGAATATTAATCTGGAAAACGTAAAAAGTAGGATGTGAGTCAGACCAGTTGACAGATTGCTAATGGGTCACTACGAGGGTATCGGACATTTCAAATTTGTAGAAATCCTTAGTGGGTTCAAACAGTAACAAGATACCTGCATCCCGATCAAAGTCACAGATCCATCCTTTCGTAAAGGACGCTTTGGAATGAACATAAACACCCCGCGTAGCTGGATCTGCCACCCATACATACTGTTGGGTAACTTGATAAATCACAATAAAATGTTCTTGCTTCCAATAGGCGATGCAGGGGGTAGGTAAGTCTTTTTCTAGGCGATCAAAAGTAACCTTCACGCCCATCGTCTTGAGGCCAACACACTCGGCGGTATCGCTTATATCTTTTAGGGATACCCCCTCGGTACGGAGTGGAATTTTGTGATACAAAAAACGGAGTGGAACAGATTTTCCAAAATATTGAAAAATCATTTTAAGACAAGCTACCCCACAATCAAGCTCGCCTAACTGTCGAAAAAAAGGAAAATAGGAGATCATAAATGTTTGTTTTTCAAAAAAAAGTACATCCTCTCCAGCGTGGCTAGAGCAATACGGACGGTAAAGACTTGCAGCATTGGAGCTATAACAAACTCAGCAAGTCTGATAAAAATGTGGGAAAGTTAGTTAGGCTGACTTTTTAATAATCGGAAATGTTCAGGGAAAGAAAATAATCGGTTGGGTTTTTAGGGATTTTGCGGATGATCTCTCTTATCGGTTTGGTGTAAGCTGCTTGAGGGGCATCGGTTTCCTCCCTCGCCACAGTGACGGTTGAGGAGATTGAGGAACTGGCACCAGGCCCGAAGATGTTCCAGTTC
>JBCCJE010000789.1:0-3241 GCA_039027925.1 Bacteroidota bacterium | reverse complement strand
ACTAAGTCCTTCGAACGGTAAGTTCTCAATCATAGATTTGGGTAGGCTGTAGCTCAGTACTAATTCTCTTAATTTGATGAAATCAGCTTTCTCAACAAATTCTTCCGTAATGTTACTTGCAATGCTTCCGTAGTAATCTTCTGCTTCTGCACCAGTAAGGTTACCAATACCCGTTTCACGTCCTTCTAAGGTATTTTTGTGTAATCCTCTAGTATAAGCGAATGCGTTGGTAGCAGCGTAGATGTGTCCTCCAAATCTGGAATCCAATAATACGCTCAAAGAAAGATTTTTATATCTAAAAGTATTGTTGAATCCAATGGAAGTAGGAGCTACTCCTGTACCTAATGCTTGGAATTCTCCTCTTACGGGTGTACCCGTAGTTTCGTCAATAACGATATTTCCAGCATCATCTCTTTCGTACACGTATCCCATAATTTGGCTGAAAGGTAGTCCTTCCACGTGGTGGATATAAGCATTTCGAGTTCGACTTTCTGCTACACGAATATCCTCATCATCCACCTCAGGATCTAATAAGCTAACCACTTCGTTATTATTCTGAGCAAAATTTAAAGAAACATCCCAGCTAAAATCTTTCGTCTGTACGGGACGTCCAGTAAGTAATAGCTCAACTCCTTTATTTTCCATCTCACCTACGATTACTATTTTTTCACCAAAGCCAGAAGTGGGAGATACTCCTGCATTCAAGATATCATTAGTTGTTGTTCTGTTGTAATAGGCAAAATCAACACCTAGGCGATTTTGGAAAAATCGAAGATCAACACCAACTTCAAATTCGTTAGATGTCAATGGTCTTAAAGTGGTAGGTGGAACAGCATTATTATTAACACCACCGAGGGGGTTACCCAAATGTCCTTGGCCAAAGATTACATAATTCAAATCTAGCAAGTAAGGCGTCTGTGCTACACCAACACCACCAACCTCAGCGTAAGTCAATCTTACTTTGGCAAAATCAATTTGTGAAGGTAAAGTAACTAACTCGGATATGACAGCACTTACTCCCGCAGAGTAATAAAGCTCATCGTTATCAAAAGTATCATCTGAATTAGTCAACGAAGAAAACCAATCATTTCTAGCAGTAGCCGTAACGTAAATAGCATTGTTAAAAGAAACCTCCGCAGAACCAAAAACAGAATTATTTTGCCACTCCGCAAACTCGTAGATGGTATTTCTGTTTGCTAGATTATTAAGCGTGTGTAAGAAAGGAACATTAAAGATATCACCAATACCTCCTAGTGTTTCTCTTTTATTTCGCAATTGATTACCTCCAACTAGGACATTTAAACCAATGTTCTCACTAACGTTTTTATCATAACCCAAAATCAATTCGGTATTTAATTCTTGAAAATTAGTAGATTGCTCATCCATCTGTCCAAAATTACTAAAGGCTGTACCGTAAGGAGTCAGGTTAGTTCTTCGGAAATTGTAACGATCCAAAGAAATTCGACCTCTAGCGTATAAGCCATCGTATATCTCATAACGTAATTGAACATTTCCAATTAATCTATTTTTATCAGAATCAGCAGAGAATTGATGTGCACCCCACCAAGGATTAGTCACGAATACGTTATCATTAAACTGAAGTTCAAATCCTTCTTCGTTAGCTCCTAGCTTATTAGGATCACCTTTCAAGTCATTGATATTGATCGAAGGAGGAAGTGACCACGCTGTGTAGTTGGCATTTCCAGGAGAATCCGAAAGCCTTGGACGATTATTGACTTGTTCGTTTACGTAATTCAAACCTAAGGTACCAGAGAGTTTGTCGCTGAATTTTGCATTCGTTTTCATACTAAAGTTGTAACGATCCAATCCAGAGTTAGGAACTATATCTCTGTTGTTGAGGGCAGAACCAGAGAATCTAAAGTTATAATTTTCGTCTCCAGCTGTTAAGGCTAGGGTATTGGAGAAGGTAGTTCCATTTCTGTAAAATCTTCCTACATTGTCACCAACTGCCGAATAAGGACGACTCACTCCGTCAAATTGGATGACATTACTTCCGTCTAGTCTTCCACCCCATGAGAAAAGACCATTAGCAAATGCCTCATCTTGAGTAGTAGGGGCTACACCGTCTCGACCGTGACCATACTCTTCTTGAAAGTCCAAGAGGTTAAAGAAGGATTCTGTTCTTACCTGAGTGTTAAATTCAACACCAATACCTTTTCGATCTCTACCAGATTTTGTGGTAATCAGAATCACTCCGTTCGCACCTCGAAATCCATAAAGTGCCGCCGCAGAGTTTCCTTTTAATACCGTATAGGTTTCAATGTCGTCAGGATTCAGACTAGAGATGCCATCACCCCAGTCTTGTCCGCCCCACATACCCGCAGAACCTAGATTCTGGTTGTCAATAGGGACACCGTCCACCACGTATAGTGGTTGGTTCTCACCAGTCAGAGAACTATTACCACGGATGACCACTCGAGTAGAACCACCCGCTCCCGTAGCGGTACTTGCTACGTTAACCCCTGCTACTTTTCCAGATAAAGATTGAATAACATTTAGCGCACGGGCTTGCGAGAAGTTTTCGCCATCTACCTCCGTTACGGAATAGGAGAGGGCTTTTTGATCTTTTTCGATTCCGAGTGCAGTTACAACTACCTCGTCCATGGTCACCCCTGATTCCATAGTCACATTGATCGTAGATTGTCCATCTACTGCAATCACTTGACTAGCGTAACCAGTGTAAGAAAAAGTGATAGTAGCACCATCCGATACTTGTAGAGCATAATTACCATCAATATCAGAGGCGGTACCGTTGTCCGTTCCAGTTTCCAAAACGGTCACCCCAATCAAGGGTTCACCATCTGTACCAGTAACATTTCCAGTAACTCTTTGCTGAGCTACAACTGTCATTGATCCAAATAATAGGAACAAAAAACACAGTAAAAAATCTTTCATAATGAAATGTTTTGTTTTGTAAATGTGTGAATAAATACAATTACCATAGAATAATAGGTAGGCATATCAGTTAACCGTAAAGCTATGACTCTATCGCAATCAGTTAAATAAAATAGTGCTTGTTTACAATAATTTAATGATATGATTTATGTTTGATTCCCTGATTTCTATTAATTGAAGAAAGTAATATTATTAGGTTCTTTTACAATCAGAAGCCATTAATCAAGGCAGGCTTAGATGTAGTTTCAGATTAAGTATGGGGTAAATGTATAAAAATTTTCTTATACTGTGCACGTGCACAGTCCATTTTTTTATTTTTTTATTT
>JBCCJE010000788.1:0-3242 GCA_039027925.1 Bacteroidota bacterium | reverse complement strand
ATGTGGTTTCCAATCCCGAATTTTTAAGAGAAGGAGTCGCCGTTGACGATTTTCTAAAACCCGACAGAGTAGTTATCGGTACTACCTCCGAACGAGCACAGGAGATCATGCGCCAATTGTACGCACCGTTTGTTCGGCAGGGCAATCCCGTTTATTTTATGGATGAGCGTTCGGCCGAGATGACAAAATACGCAGCCAACTCGTACCTAGCTACTCGTATTTCTTTTATGAACGAAATTGCGAATCTCTGCGAAATGACGGGTGCTAATGTAGATAACGTCAGAAAAGGTATGGGAAGTGATACCAGAATTGGTAAACGATTTCTTTTCCCCGGCGTAGGGTACGGCGGTAGTTGTTTTCCGAAAGATGTGCAAGCACTTGCTAAAACGGCGGCACAAAATGATTACGATTTTAAGATTTTAAAATCCGTCATGAACGTCAATCGTTTGCAGAAAGATATTCTAGGCAAAAAAATTATCAATTACTTTGGAGGTGATTTGACTGGAAAAACTATTGCGGTGTGGGGGCTAGCCTTCAAACCCAATACCGATGACATCAGAGAAGCACCTTCTATTTATATCATTAATGATTTGCTAAAAGCTGGAGCAAAAGTAGTCGCTTTTGATCCCGAAGCGATGGAGCACGTCAAGGCAATCTATAATGGTCAAGTAACAATGGCCGATGACCAATATACTTGTATTGAAGGTGCTGACGCACTAGCGATCATCACGGAGTGGAGTGTTTTCAGAACACCCAACTTTGATAGAATGACCGAGGCACTTAACAACAAAGTGATCTTTGACGGAAGAAACTTATACGATTTGAAAAAAATGAACTCCCTCGGATACTACTACGATAGTATCGGTCGAGGAAAAATTGGAGTTCCCGTTTCGAAATAAATTTTATGCTTGGATAAATCAAAAGCCGCAATTCTACAGATTAGAGTTGCGGCTTTTTGTTTATCATTTGTAAGGGACGATCAACGATCAAAATCCGTCGCTCCAAAGTCATTTCCTAAAATTAACTTTTTCCGAAACTGTAATCTATTGTGTAATTTCCCGTTCTGTTTTAAAATTTCAGTAAACCACCATCGAAATGACAAACCGAATTATTTTTCACCTCCTCTTGGTTTTCCTTTTTTTGAGCTGTAGCAACCTCGAAAACGTAGAGGTCAAAGAAGGCAACGTAGTGACGGAATCCTACACCCGCCGCAAATCTGATTTTGCGAAGCATGGTACTTACAACAGGTTTTCTCCCGAGGGAAAATTGATCGAACAAGCAGAATACCATGACAATAAACTTCACGGAAAGCAAGCGTTTTTTTATCCCAACGGTGAGGTGCAAGAGTTCGTCCACTACGAAAATGGCACACACCACGGCGACTACAAAACTTTCTTCGACGATGGACAAGTGGAACTGGAAGGCGAGTACGTCAACGGAACGATGGAAGGCGAACTAAAGGCCTACTACCCATCGGGGCAACTCAAGGAAGTCGTTATTTTTGAAAAAGGAGAAGAAAGGGGACCTTTCAAAGAATATTATAAAAATGGAAACTTAAAAACCGAAGGCACTTACAATGGTGCTGATCCCGATACCGACGTTGCACTCGAACACGGTGAACTTAAAAAATACGATGAACACGGCGAGCATTTTCAAACGATGGAATGCACCAATGGTCGGTGTCAGACAACTTGGCTTAGGGAAGGTACGGACGTAAACGCTGAGTAGTTTTTTAGTTGTACACGCCGTATTTCTCTTTTCCCATCAGAAAAAATCTAATCTAGCAGCATGAAAAAAAATGTCCTGATCCTTTTATCTATTCTGTTTTTATTTTTGGAAAAATCCGAAGCGCAAGTTGGAGGAGATCATATCTACGAGTTTTTAAATCTTTCTAACTCGGCGAGGGTAACGGGGCTAGGTGGAAATCTAATTACTGTTAGAGATGATGACATTGCGCTGGCTTACCAAAATCCCGCTGTTCTGAATAAATCCATGCACCAAGCCATTTCCTTTAACTACAATTTCCACGTATCGGATATCAGCAACGGATACGCTGCCTACGGACATCACGTAGAAAAATGGGACGCAACGATTCATGGGGGCATTCAGTACGTTACTTACGGAACATTTGATTTGACTGACAATATTGGAAATATACAAGGACAATTCAAAGCGTCCGAATACGCCATCACGGGAGGAATCGGAAAACAACTTTACGAAAATCTTTCCGTGGGAGCTAATCTAAAAATAATTACTTCCCAATTTGAAACTTATAATTCCTTCGGGCTTGCTACGGACTTGGGGGCTTACTATCGAGACACGAGCGGTAGATTCGGTGCTACCCTAGTC
Organism: Bacteroidota bacterium; assembly: GCA_039027925.1. Classification (GTDB taxonomy): domain Bacteria; phylum Bacteroidota; class Bacteroidia; order Chitinophagales; family Saprospiraceae; genus CAJQQY01. The sequence goes on along the minus strand of JBCCJE010000788.1, from coordinate 893 downwards.
TTCAAAAATATAGGCTCACAACTATCCACTTATCAGGATGGTAATCGAGAACCTCTCCCCTTCGATATCCAAGCTGGTATCTCCCGACGACTAGCGCATCTACCTTTTCGACTTTCGATTATTGGGCATAATTTACACCGGTGGAATATCACTTACGATGATCCCAATTCGGTGGAGCAAGTGTTCTTAATCGGAGACGGAGAGCAAAATACGGATAATGCCTTCCGAGATTGGGTGGATAATTTTTTTCGGCACGTCATATTTAGCGGTGAGTTTTTATTTGGAAAAGGCGAAATCATTCGACTCCGTATTGGGTATAATCATTTTATGAGAAGAGAACTTTCCGTGGCTAACTTCCGCAGTCGCTCTGGTTTTTCTTATGGGTTTGGGATTAAGCTAAGAAGATTTAGAGTAGAATTTGGTAGAGGGGTTTATCACTTTGCGGGTGGATTGAACCACTTGAGTATTTCGACCAACTTGAAAGAATTTAGACGATGAGGAATGGCTCAGTAATAAATTTACGAGTGCTACTTCAACGTCTTCCTAGGCGCAAAGGCTAGCGAAGGCAGCCTGATGATCAGGCTCACAGCGCCACAGCTTGTTGGATAGTTCAACGATCGTTCAATGAGCACTAACGTATTTGGATTTTTATGAATTGCTGGTGCAAATCCTTCGGAGGTATTTAGCAAGCTAAAGAAAGTTGGCTATCACTCAACAAAATAGACACGTCATTGAATAGTTATCAATTATAGATGAACTGTATCCGATTTTTATACAACCATGCCACAAATCTTTTGCACTTTCTGAGGTCTGTAAAAAAAAAATTAAGGGCGAAAAATAGAAATAGTGCCTTTTTCGGTCAGACACTAAATAATTTTAAGTATATTTATTTT
>JBCCJE010000787.1:0-3248 GCA_039027925.1 Bacteroidota bacterium | reverse complement strand
CTGCTGGCACGGAGTTAGCCGGTGCTTATTCTTAGACTACCGTCATACCAATATCAATATCGGCTATTCTTGGTCTATAAAAGCAGTTTACTACCCAGAGGGCATTCATCCTGCACGCGGGATGGCTGGATCAGGCTCTCGCCCATTGTCCAATATTCCTTACTGCTGCCTCCCGTAGGAGTCGGGTCCGTGTCTCAGTACCCGTGTGGGGGGTCACGCTCTCACGCCCCCTAACTATCGTCGGCTTGGTGAGCCGTTACCTCACCAACTACCTAATAGTACGCACACCCATCTTAAACCGCCGAAACTTTAATTAGCCCTCTTAGAAAAACTAATCACATGGGGTATTTACTCCGTTTCCAGTATATGTCCCCCAGTTTAAGGTAGGTCGTGTACGCGTTACTCACCCGTGCGCCACTCGTCAGCAGGAGCAAGCTCCTCTGTTACCGTTCGACTTGCATGTATTAAGCCTCCCGCTAGCGTTCATCCTGAGCCAGGATCAAACTCTCCATTGTATAAATTCTTATATACAATCATTACTTACAATAAAAAATTATTGAAAGAATGAGTATGATGCTGTTTGTTGCCTGAACTAATAGTTAATATTCTTAGCTGATATCCTAATTATATTTACACATAATTATTATCATACTAATTATACTAAATAATCTAAATAGCCAGACAATTAATCCTCCCACTCGTAAGCGGGATTCTTGTACGCTCTGAATTATTCGTTAACGTTACTAAATTTCGATCCTTCAAGCATAAATTTAATTACAAAATCAAAGAATCGGGTTTGTCGCATTTTACCTAGTCAAGCTGTCATCTCTTTCGAAATGAGCAACTTGCTGTGCTGAATAATACATTATCCATCTCTTACAAGTGTTTAATGTATCGTTCTTCTTCCAACAGTTTCAATGAACTCTTTTCGCTTGGCTGATCGCAATCTTATTTTTCGTCTAGCTCTTCGAAATATGACCACCATCTAAGCGTGTATCCTTAATCTTTCTTACACTCGAAAGTGAACTTTATTTTTTCTTTTTACCAAAAAACAAAGTCAGAAAGATCGTTTGTTATTGCTTTTCCTTGCTCCTTCGCAAGTGATCGCAAATATAATTACTTCTATTATTTTTCCAAGATTTGAAGCCGATATTTTTCTACAAAAATCAAACGCTTCCGTTGGTAGGCTGCTAAGAGGAGGTAACATTTCTTAGGTTTCTAAATGACCTCGTTAACTAAGCGGACGCAAAGATACATCTCTTTTTTAAAATGTCAAATATTTAATTTATTTTTTCACAAAAAAAAGAAAAAAATATCCCGAACTCTAACATCAAAGTTCGGGACATTTTATTTTACAACAATCATAAAGTTGTTTTCTTACTTCAAGAAAGCGAACTCTACTCTTCTATTCTTACTTTTTCCTGCTTCGGTAGAGTTGTCGTATTTAGGCTGAGTAGCTCCTAGCCCTTTGAAAGACATTCTTGAAATAGCAATTCCTTTCGAAGCTAAATATTTGTAACATCTTCTAGCTCTTCGCATGGATAAATGCTCATTGAGATCAAGATCACCTGTATCATCAGTATGTCCTTTAATTTGCAAATTGTAATTTGGATTAGATTTCAACAATTCTACTACTTCATTTAATTTAGCAAATTCTTGCTCCGTAATTTTCGCACGAGTATTTTGGAAATAAACATCATCTACAAGGTAAACGATCATGTTCTCAGATTCTCCTTTACTAACCAACACTTCAGGACAGCCTTTATTCGAAGTAATACCTGCTTTGTCTGGACAATTATCATATACATCTGCAACACCGTCGCCGTCAGTATCTGGACATCCATTCATGCTAGTCATGCCAGCTACGTTAGGACAATTATCAAATCTATCCGCAATACCGTCCGCATCACTATCGGGGCATCCGTTTAATTTTCCAGCAACCGTAGGACAATCATCCGCAGTATCGTAAATTCCGTCTCCATCAGTATCATCTGGACAACCTTTGCTAGTTAAGGTACCCGCAAGATTTGGACATTTATCTTTTATATCTGCTATTCCGTCAGCATCCATATCAGGACATCCATTCATAGAAGCTAATCCATTTACCGTTGGGCATTCATCGTTGATGTCTGCTATTCCGTCAGTATCAGTATCAGGACATCCATTTAAGCCTTCTTCGCCCGCTAATGTTGGGCAAGCATCTTTTATATCTGCTACTCCATCTTGGTCGGCATCAGGGCATCCCGCTAGGTCACCCGCTACGAGTGGACATTGGTCTTGATCATCCTGAACACCATCTCCGTCAGTATCAACAATTTTTGGAATATCTTCTCCGATTTTGTATCCAAGGGTAACGCCTCCAAAAACAAACCAGTCTCTTGCATCTGGGTTACCTGATTCGCTAATTCCGTCCAAGTAATCAGTAATCGGGAAATGACTTGATGCCTCTAACCCAAGTGTCATTCTATCATTGACATCAAAATTAACACCACCACCAATTGGGAATGAAAAATGATTAGTAGGATAATGACCAGGTTCGTTTTCTACCGCTGCGGCTGGTAAGTTAGTTTCTGGGTTAGTGAACGCCGCTCCGATTCCCGCAAAAAGGTAAGGCTTAAATCGTGCTCTTTTTGACATATTTCCAAGAATATACCACTCTGGAGTAAATGAAAATTCAAAAAGGGGATTTGAAAAGTTAAAAGCTCTTTCTCTTCTGTAAATGGCCTCGTCCACAAAATTGAGATCATCTCCTTGCAATTTTGTGTAGAGTAATGTTCCTCTAAGTGAAATGTGTCTATTCAAATGATATCGGACATACAACCCTCCACCAACTTGAGTTCCTTTAAAAGAAAACAATTTCGATGATGAAATGTCTCCTTGGTAATTTGTACCTCCTAGTAGAATACCTACCTCAGTTTTCTGTTGAGCTACCACAAGTAGTGGTAAAAAAAGCACTACGGCTAACGTCATTAGCTTGTTCATGTTATGGGATTTTTTTTAATAATAAATGAAAAAAATAAATGGTCACGAAATCAACATCTACATAAATGGTAGCAATGTACCATTCATATTTTCTCTTGATTAAAGTTTAATTTGAAAACAGTTTGTTTGTGAAATGTAAGACTTAGTGAAGGTTGTAGATTCTTTTTAATATCAAACGAGCTTTTTTTAAAAGGGTTACTTTTGATATTAAGTTTTATGCGATAGGGTATAAAAATGATAAAAAAATATTTGAATATTTTATATAT
>JBCCJE010000786.1:0-3248 GCA_039027925.1 Bacteroidota bacterium | reverse complement strand
GTTGTTGGTATTTGGGGTAAGATTTTTTGTGTCATTTCAGTCTTTACTTAGACTAAATCTAAATGACAGCGCAAAGATATATTATTCCCTCTTTTTTCCATTTTTTATGGCTTATTTCTTCGTGGGGTGTTATTTTTTGCTGTAAAAAGCTAGAACCAATCACCCCCGCAAAAGAGGATTGCGCATTAGAGATCATGGGGGTATCAGAGAAGTAGGGCTACCTTTCGGACTAAACAATCTTAGGGACTATATACAGAACCTAGTTGAAGCGGTAGGCAAGACTTTGAAATGGCATTTGAAATCATTTACTTTGTAAAAAAAGCGAAGCGATTGATTCCCCAAAGTCATTATCGTATTTTATTTAACAACATAAACTGACCACATGCGCTTTCCAAAATTCATGTTACTGTTTTCTGTTATTTTCTTTTTTTCCCAATTGGTTTTTTCCCAAACGGACAAATCTGATTACCAATTACTTTGGGAAATTAGCGGAAATGGATTGGAAAAACCATCTTACCTTTTCGGAACGATTCACCTCAGAGACAAGCGGGCTTTTGCGTTCAGTGATTCGCTGCTCTACAAATTGGCTGAATGCGAGGCCTTTGCTACCGAGGTACACCCCGACTCCGCATTTTTATTTTACACCACACTAGCTTTCAGTAGAGATACGACAGATTACCTCCGGGAAATGATGTCCTCCAAAGCGTACGAACGACTCAAAAATCAACTTCGAAATCGGGAGGGTATTTATCTGGATTCTATCCAAAGTAAAAATCCATTTTATGTAGAGTCGCTCTTTGACCGTAGTCCGGAATCGAAGCCCGATGACAAGGATTTATTCGTGGATTTGTACCTCTACCGAATGGCTCGGAGAAGTGGAAAATTGACCTATGGACTCGAAAAGGTTCAAGATCACAAGCGCATGAACGAGTTGTTTTTCACTAGATTCGAAGAAGAGGATTACCCCGATGCGTTTGAGGAAAAAGATTTTGACTGGAAATCATTCCATACAAATCGGGTAAAAACTGTGCTAGACATTTACGAAACGGGAAGTCTTGATGCGATTGAAGCCTTCCTGAAAATTCGTTCCGACTCTGCCTACAACGAAGCATCGCTGACCAAGCGCAATGTCATCATGGCGGACAACATTAAAAAAATCATACACGATCATAGTTTGTTTGCCGCCATGGGAGCAGCCCATCTTCCGGGAGAAGGAGGGGTCATTAAGCTGTTGGAGCAGGCGGGATATAATATGCGCCCCGTGACGGCTACCTTCACGGGAAAAGCCGATGAGTTTAAACTCCAAGAGAAAGAAGCGATCTGGCAAAATTACAAAGAGGATTATCATCGCTTTGAAGTGGATCTGCCGGGCGAGCCGTACATCTGGCAATACGAAAAAAAAGGATTACAACTCCTCTTCCATTACATGCTCTACGATGACCGAGCGGAAGATAACGACTACGCCATCAAAGTGAGTACCGACTTCAAAGAAGAAGACGAACCGTTGGATTCTTTTTTATTAAAAATAGTCGGCGCTACTTTCCTTCCTAATAAAAACATAGCTGACATCCAGTACCAAGTTGTTGAACAAAATGGAATGGAAGGTTTGGAGTTTCGGGCGCAAGTTGATTCCATCCGACATTTGCGCGGGCGTGTTTTTTACAACGGAACGGCTACCTACCAAGCCATTGTCAGGCGAGACGATACTAACCTTGACCATCGAGATATTGATCGGTTTTTTAATTCCCTCGTCATCGCAAAACCCAAAATATACGAGTGGAAAAGATTCACTTCCGAGCAAGGGGCTTTTTCGGTATCCACGCCCTTTGAGCCCGACGAGAGTGTCATGGATGTTCCTGTTCCCGACGAAGCGGGAAATATGGTTAATCTGAATCTGCATTTTTTTAATGTAAAAGATTTAGGAAATGGTATGCTCTACCTGATGCGGTACAATGGTATGGGGGAGGGGCGATATATAGAAAATGATACTTTTTTCTTCGACACAACGATTGAGGATTTTAAGCAGAGATCAAAACTTGGCGAACCCGATACTATTTTTACCATATACCGAGACGGGTACGAGGGCAGGGAAGTCCTTTTTAAAAATGATGTATCGAATATGAGGATACAATTATTCTTGCGTGGCAGCCGTATGTACCTGATTATTGCTGCCAGTCTTGCGGGAGAAGAAAAGCCCGAACTCATTGATGATTTTTTCAATTCATTTAGATTTCAGGATTTTAACCATTCCGAATTGTCCGAGCAAAAAATTACCGAACATGGACTGAGCGTTGATCTACCTAAGCCACCAACGATCATTTTGGATACCTTCTCGGTGTATGATTATCCCTTCGTGACGAGTTCAACATTTTACGCCGAAGATGCTAATACCAACTTGAACTACTTCATTGATAAAATAAAATTATCGAAGTATTATCAGATTGATACGCTCGATAGTTATTTGAATCAATTGATAGAAGATGATGTCCCCGCTACGGATACTGTCTTAGTCAATAAAAAAATAACAATATCTACACATTCGGGAAGATACTTCAAGCAAGCCTCTGATCTTACGCATAATTACCTCCACGGCTACCTTATGGTCGTAGGCAACGAACTCTATCAGATTTATTTCTACGGTCCCGAAGAGGTAGAAGAAAGTAGGATTTTTGCTTTCCTCAATTCCTTTCAACTAACGGGCGAGCCATCGTCCATTAATTTAGTAGAAAAGAAAATCGAGTTGATTATGAATGATTTTGAATCGGCCGATTCGTTGACACAAGCCCGTGCCAGCGTCGCCCTCGAAAATCATCCCTTCGTAGAAAGTGAACTTCCGTACCTCTACGCAGCATTAGACAAAGCCTACCCTAACGACTCCATTGAATATAATTCAACCGTAGCTATACTTTGTGATATTTTAAAAACCACAAACGATTCTAGCACCGTTGAGTTCTTGGTAGCCAACTATAACCAATTCGCTGATGAACCTATCCGAAAAAGTAGAATTCTAAAAACGCTTGCTTTTATCAATACCCAAGAAAGTATTGCGAGCTACCTCGATTTATTTAAAGATTTTGCGCCGCAGGAAGATGCGAACTATAACTACGGACTCCTTGATCCTTTTTCGGATTCTTTGGAATATTTGATAACGCACTACGAATTAATTAAGGATAAAAATCAGCGGGATACTACGTGGGGCAGTCAGTTGGATGGTTTGATTTTACAGTTGGTGAATAATGATAGTATAG
>JBCCJE010000785.1:0-3251 GCA_039027925.1 Bacteroidota bacterium | reverse complement strand
TTAAAATCCAACTATTTAAAATTCAAAATTTTATTTATACCGGTACGTTATCCTGCCCCTCGACAAATCGTAAGGAGACATTTCAACTGCTACTTTGTCACCCGGTAAGATTCGAATATAATTCATTCTCATCTTTCCCGAAATGGTAGCTACAATTTGGTGATCATTCTCCAAACGTACTCGAAACATTGCGTTGGACAATGCTTCTTCTATGATTCCGTCTTGTTTAATTAAATCCTGTTTAGCCATGGTCAAATTTTCGGAGTGCAAATATCTAACTTTTTATCGAAACTTCCCTAACTTCTGGGTTATTTTTGATATTATATTCTACCTTATCGTGATTCGATAAAATATCTGCTTTATCTTTTCTTACAGCTACCGTGTGTTCAAAATGAGCGGAAGGCTTTTTATCTCTAGTGACGATAGTATGTCTATCAGAAGATTGCCGAACATCTTTTTTTCCTAAATTGACCATTGGTTCAATCGCTATGACTAAACCATCTCTTAAAATCGCTCCTTTGCCCCTTCTACCGAAATTGGGAACTTCTGGTGGTTCATGCAATTTTTTTCCTACACCGTGTCCAACTAACTCTCTTACCACGCCATATTTGTGCTCTTTTTCGCAATAACTTTGTATAGCGTAACTAATATCTCCGACTCTTTTCCCAACTATTGCTTGCTCGATACCTTTGTACAGGGCAGTCTTGGTAACTCGTAAAAGTTCCATAGTTGCTTCCTTTACATTCCCAATAGCGAAAGTGTAGGCAGCATCTCCATAAAACTCATTCATATATGTCCCACAATCAATGGAAACGATATCACCATCCTGAAATTCGTAGGTAGATGGAACACCGTGGACAACACCCTCATTAATTGAAATACACAGTGTAGCTGGAAAGTCATATAAACCTTTGAATCCCGGAACGGCACCGTGATCTCTAATAAGTTGTTCCGCTTCTCGATCTAATCGAGCACCTGTAATTCCGGGTTTGATCACACTTCCGATGTGGGCAAGTACTTCACAAACCAACAAGCAACTTGCACGGAGCAACTCGACTTCTTCATCGGTTTTATAAACAGGTCTTTTTTTCGATGCTTGAGCAGGATGGATCATGGTTTGTTATTAAAATATTTTGTGCATTTTTTAAGAAAACCGCTTATAATATAAAAGCGATTAGACCTGACTTATAACTGATTTATAGAACAATTGTTTAACTTATCAAAAGCTATCCAAACTACATACTTGCTCCGATACCTTGTACTCGACTCCTACCTTGTGCACGACCTGATTTGACCAGCCCATCGTATTTACGCATTAACAAATGACTATCAATTTGTTGGAGGGTATCCAATACAACGGCAACTAAAATAAGTAGTGATGTTCCTCCAAAGAACATTGCAAATCCGATGTTGATGCCTAATAACTTAACCGCAATGGCAGGTAATACAGAAATTAAACCTAGGAAAATTGAGCCCGGCAGCGTAATTCTAGAGGTAACCGAATCAATGAAATCTGCCGTATTTTTCCCTGGCTTGATACCAGGTATAAATGCGTTTTGGCGTTTTAGGTATTCTGCGTACTGAGTAGGATTAACCAATAGTGCTGTGTAAACGTAAGTAAAGACGACCACTAAAATGAAGTAGATAATATTGTAAGGTAGAGAAGTAAAATCTGATAGCGCATTCAAAGTACTGTTACCCCCTTCCTGCGAAACGTATCCTCCAATAGCAGCTGGTAAGAACATCAACGCCTGTGCAAAGATAATGGGCATCACTCCCGCAGCATTTACTTTCAGGGGAATGTAATCTCTATTTCCAGTGGCTGGCATAGCGTTAGAACTACGACCTACCATTCTTTTTGCGAATTGGATGGGGATTCTTCTCACCCCTTGTACTATCAATACCGTAGCAACAACCACAGCAAATAAGGCTGCAAATTCCAAAATCAAAAGAACGATTCTATTGTTTTCGAACTGACTAGTAATTTCAAAGGCCAGTGCTCCTGGCAACGTAGCAATGATCCCTATGGTAATCAAAAGTGAAATACCATTTCCGATACCTTTATCGGTAATCTTTTCACCCAACCACATAGCGAACACAGTACCCGTGGTAAGAATGATGAGGTTGGAAAAGTAGAATAAAGTTTTTGAGTTCATCATGCCCGCAGCAATAGCTCCGCTGGTATCCAAGTACGATAGATAACCGCTTCCTTGCACCATACAAATCGCTACTGTCAACCATCTAGTAATCTGGGTTAACTTTTTTCTTCCTGCTTCTCCTTCTCGCTGTTGCAAGCGTTGGAAATAAGGTACGGCAAATCCCAATAACTGAATAATAATTGAAGCTGTAATGTAAGGCATGATTCCTAATGCAAAAACGGCAGCACCCAAAAAGGCACCCCCCGAGAAAGCATTAATCAAATCCAATAACCCGCCTCCACCTCCAGCGGCGGCAGCAGCTTTCAATTTGGCGGCATCAACCCCCGGCAAAACCACGAAGCAACCAAAACGATAAACCGCTAAAATAAATAAAGTGAACAGTATGCGTTCACGTAAATCTTTAATTTTCCAGATGTTCTGTAATGTAGTGATTAATTTTTTCATCAAAGAGATTTAGATATGCCCAAAAAAATCTTCTCTATTCTTCTTCCTCAGAAATTGTTGATTCTTCACCTTTGACAACATTCACGACAGTTCCTGATTCTTCAACTTTGTCGCTCATCAAAATGTCAAATTCGGGATCATCACCTTTTACAACCTCAGTTACAGTTTCCGTTACGACTTCGGCCACGGTTGCTGTTTCAACTGCTGCTGAAGGTGCTGCTTCAACAGTTTCTTTTGAAACTTCTTGCTTAGAAACAGATGCCTTTTGAGCGGGCTTAACAAGATTAACACTTCCACCTGCTTTTTCAACTGCTGACTTAGCAGAAGCAGAAATAGCATGTACATTTAACGAAAGCTCAGCTTTCAACTTCCCCCTGCCTAAAACTTTGACTTTGTCATTCTTTCTTACGATGCCATTGGCTACCAAAGTATCCATATTGATTTCGCTTAAATTGAACTTATCAGCAATAGCTTGTAATCGGTTCAAATTTAAAGGAACGTAGGCTACTCGGTTGGGATTTTTAAATCCTCTCTTCGGTACCCGCATTTGTAATGGCATTTGACCACCCTCAAAGTTGCGTTTTCGAGAATATCCTGATCGAGACTTTGCTCCTTTGTGTCCTCGTGTACTAGTGCCACCACGACCAG
>JBCCJE010000784.1:0-3255 GCA_039027925.1 Bacteroidota bacterium | reverse complement strand
GGACATTATAAATATTAGTTACCACTTGTTTTAGGAATCCTAATCTTAAAGCATCATAAATAGCGTCTGCTCTTTCCTGATCTGATTTTTTGTAAAAATTAATTTTTCCTATATAATAACCTAAGGCATACGAGCCATAATTTAAACCTTGCTGATAAATGGGAGGCATGTTCTCTAGGCTAGTTATTTTTTTGAACAGATCTTCTTTCTCGATGCTTTGGGTAATTTTTTCGGTTTTATCTCTATCCTTTTTTCCTTTGGCCAAGGGTGACGCCATAATTTTTAGGATCGGCTCGGTCGCATTTTCGTACGACCACATTTCGTCCTTGTAGGTTGATCGCATTTCATCTTTGAGGATCAAGCGAACGACATCTTTACTTCTTTTTCCTTTGCTATCCAATCCACCTTTTTCATCTCTTACAAACTTCGGCGCACCATTAAAAGTACCATACCTAAATTTCCAGCGGCGCTCCACATCGAAGACGATCTCCTGATATTTGATAGGATAAGTATCGGAGATGGGCGTAATGATTTCCACATCAGACGGATACTCTTCCGTGAATACTTTAAAATAATCCAGAATATCCCCTATTTCCAAATTGGGAATCGCAATCTTGTAATACTCCGACGATTGGTACCTCGACGAATAGGACTTGGGCACATCCGTCTCTACTTTTACCGCATCCGCAATGTTGATAGCTTCCTTAGTGCCGTTGGGCTTGATGACTTCGATCCCCACGGCATCAGAGGTTTGGAAAAAATACTCCGAAAATTCACTCAACGCCGCCTGATCCTGAATGAGGATTCGCTTCCTGATTACCCCACGGGTACTGTTGGTTTTACGTCGTTTTTCGCCGATGAGTGAGATAAATGTTTTTTGACAAAGGATGACGGCAGATTCATCTTTCCACGCTTCGGGGGCTTCGAGGATTTCGAAGTCAGCATCCTTTGAGCCAATGACGCGCTCGTAGTATTCGAGGGCTTCCTTGGACTGACCGTAAGTGAGGGCAGGCATTAAAAATAAAAAGAGCAAGATCCTAATGATATTTCTCATGTTTGATGTATTCTGTTATCGTAAAATTGAGTGCAAAAATTTAGCAATAAAATTTTTATAGTCAGTACCAATCCCTTCCAAAACATCGGGATAGGCGTCAATCATTGCTTATCTAAAATGATTTGATCGGCGTAAAATTCTTTTAGCTGACCGATGGCTTTATTCCACGCTGCAAACTGCGTAGGTAGCAGTAGCTCGTTTTTGATTTCTATTTTTTTGCTATATGTCAATGTATTGTTATTGACGGTATAAGCAAGTTGAAAAATATAATCTGGGGTTTCGATATTTACGGGCGTGGGCAGATAGTTAACCGAATACGACTTACCTAAGTCAAAAGTGGTCTTTCCCACGATGGAGCTTTTCTTACTAAACTCAAAAGCTCTGTTTCTATCCTTGTCCATATCATAGTTCATAAATGCGTAGTCCAATTCCAAGTTAACGTATAGTTCACTTCCGATGGTGGTGATACGATTGTCCAACGCCAATTCGTATTCCAGCGAAATATTTTTGGAGCGGTCTGCGAGTGTTGGCATTTCGTTGATTTTGATGTTGATATTTTTGTCTCGGTTGCTGATGTAATTTTGAAAAAATTGTTCTTTTTTATTTTTGGGCGTTTCGGAAAGGTAATAGTACATGGAGGATTTTTTATTACCCGTAAATTTGGTAGCCCCCTCCCCAATTATTTGATCGCCATCAATGGACATTTTCAGGTTGATAATTTCTTGGCTATGCTCCATCGGTAGCTCTGGAATTTTTTCGACGATATAATTTTCTCCATCTTCGATGAGTACCTCTTTTCCCTGAATGCGGAGGGCATAATTGTAAATGTCTGACCATTTTTCGGTGGGATCGAGGTATATTTTTTCACCGTCCAAAATTACTGTACATATCATATGATTATCCACCATCAAGGAAGGAATATCATAAGTGTAAGGCAAATCCCTAGTGCCCAACCAAGTCAATCGAGCATCGTAGCCAGCTAGTAGCAGCATTTCCTTGGTGAGGTTGGCCATACCCTTACAGTCTCCGTATTTGTTATTTAATACCGTTTGGCAGTTCTCTGGCTGAAATCCCATGATACCATCTTCGAAGGCGATGTAGCGGATATTGTCCTGCACCCAATAGTAGATGGATTTTATTTTTTCCAGATCATTACTTTTTCCAGTCGTCAGTTCATTGACTAGGGCTGTCAGTTTATTGTTATCATTTCCGATGTTACTGACCAGTTGAGCATACCATTGGTAAAGATCATTGACGTCGTTGAAGTAAGGCGTGGTTTTCCCTTTGATGTGGGTACTCGCAATGATTGGAATGAGATGAGGATCAACTTTGCTACGGCGAGGTGTATTTTTAAATTCCACGAACGAATCTAAATTATCCATCTCGTAAGTAATGGTTTTCTCCTTTTTCTGCTGCTCCACGGATTTTCTTGGGCTACCATCTTGGCAATTAATTTCTCTTAAATCAAGCTCCAACCAATCGGGTATAGTAATGAGGACAACACTCTGCTCCACGGGATAAACATCATTAAAGTAGAGCGCATTCAAATATTTGGTATCCTTAAAAAGCACTTCGTAACTAAATGCGGCTTTATCTCCTTTGGCTTTTAGCTCGTGGTCGAACATACACACCTTCAGATCACTATGAAAAATACCATCTGCCTCGTGGTCAGAAATGATAGGTTTTATTTTTTGCGTCTTGCTTCCGAGACTTTTTTTCAACTTTTTCACCTCCGAATAATTATCAAAAAATACGCTTCTTCTAAATCGAACTGGCTCTTTGGATACCGATTCGACCAAGTGGCTCACCTTTAGCTTGGCGTTGACTTGTCCAGTTTTACTGACGAAAAAAGATAGCTCTTGCTTGGTCTGAATGATTTCGATTTGAGGATCATCTTTAAGGGTGGCGAAGGAGACCAACGTAGATAACATAAAATAGAGACAAAAGGGAATTGTTTTTTTCATATAAAATTTAATTTGGTAAAAAACCAGCCTTGAATTACCCAATCATTAAGGTATCATCCATTCTAGGCAAAAAGATTTAAGTAGGCGAAAAAATATGATTTTAGTTTGATTGAGGAAAAGGAACACACGATAGGAAATTACTAAGAGTATCGTACATTGAACCATAAACAAAAAAGTGAAATAAAAATATTAAAATAATGCAAACAGTATGCGTACTGCGATAAGAGTATGGTATGC
>JBCCJE010000783.1:0-3255 GCA_039027925.1 Bacteroidota bacterium | reverse complement strand
TTGAATAATCGTCATTTTTCAAAACATAAAAAATCAATATTTAATGAGCGGTTCTAAAATTACCATTAAGGATGGAGTGTTGAATGTACCCAATGATCCTATCATTCCATTTATCGAAGGGGACGGAATTGGTCCCGACATCTGGGCGGCTGCAGTCCGAGTATTTGATGCAGCAGTAGAAAAGGCTTATAAAGGCGAAAGAAAAATCCATTGGCACGAAATCCTTGCTGGACAAAAAGCAATGGATAATACCAACAAGTGGTTGCCCACGGCTACGTTGAAGGACATGAAAAAATACCTCGTTGGTATCAAAGGCCCTTTGACTACGCCCGTAGGCGGAGGGATTCGATCTTTGAATGTGGCGTTGCGCCAAAAACTGGACTTGTACGCCTGTGTGCGTCCCGTGAAATATTTTAAAGGAGTACCTTCGCCCGTGAGAAAACCACAACTGGTGGATATGGTAATTTTTAGAGAAAATACAGAAGACATTTACGCAGGTATCGAATACCTACACGGAACGGCGAAGCTGAAAAAGCTAAAGAAATTTTTGATTGAAGAAATGGGTGTGAAATCTATCCGCTTTCCCGATACCGTTTCTTTGGGGGTAAAACCTGTTTCGGTAGAAGGTACGGAAAGATTAGTTCGGGCTGCTATTAAGCATGCACTTGATAATAATTTGCCATCCGTCACGCTAGTCCACAAGGGAAATATTATGAAATTTACGGAAGGTAAATTCAAAGAGTGGGGATACCGATTGGCCGAAAAAGAATTTGGTGATAAGGTATGGACTTGGGCGCAGTATGATCGTATCCTAGCAGATAAAGGGGCCGATGCTGCCAACAAAGCCCAAAAAGAAGCCTTGGCTGGGGGTGCACTTTTGATCAAAGATGTTATCGCTGACGCCTTCTTACAGCAAATCCTTACTCGACCCGCCGAATACTCAGTAGTGGCTACTTTGAACTTAAACGGTGACTATATCTCTGATGCGTTGGCCGCCGAAGTTGGCGGCATTGGAATTGCGCCCGGGGCGAATATTAACTACGAAACTGGTATTGCCATGTTCGAAGCTACCCACGGTACTGCACCCAAGTACGCTGGACTGGACAAAGTGAATCCAAGTTCCGTAATCCTCTCTGGCGAAATGATGCTCAGATATATGGGCTGGACGGAAGCTGCCGATTTGATTGTGAAGGGTGTGGGAAAAGCTATCCGCAAAAAACGAGTAACGTACGATTTCGAAAGAATGATGAACAATGCGACTTTGTTAAAGTGTTCTGAATTTGGTACGGAGATCGTTGAAAATATGTAGCTCCTTATCTCCCGATAACTCGAAAGATTGGTTTAACCAGCATTCTTTTTAAGGAGAAATTTTAGGGTAGAAAAAATCCCTTGCTCAATTTTTTTGAGTGAGGGATTTTTTATTTGGAAAAGAATAAAACCCTAAATTCGTGCGATTTTTTTAACTAAAAATAAAACTCCTAAATCCCCCTCGGCTCGGTACGGTAGGATTTTCCTTCAGAGACTTGGGGTTTTGTAATCAGATGGCACTATGAAAAAAAATTATAAAATAGGAATACTCGGCGGCGGTCAACTAGGAAAAATGCTGACCCTCGCTGCTCAAAATTGGGATGTAGAAACTTGGATACTCGATGTGTCCAAAGATTTTCCCGCAGGAAATAGTTGTACTCATTTTGTGGAAGGTAGCTTCAAAAATTACGATGACGTCATTGCCTTCGGAAAAGATAAAGATGTGATCACCGTAGAGATAGAAAGTGTCAATGTAGAAGCATTGTTACAACTGCAAAAAGAAGGGAAAAAAATTCATCCCTCTCCACAAGCACTAATGACCATTAAGGACAAAGGCATACAAAAGCAATTTTATCAAAAGCATAACTTGCCTACTTCTCCTTTTATCCTCTTAGATGGAAAAGAGGCGATCTTAGAAAATTTACGAAGTGGAAAAATTAAATATCCATTTGTACAAAAAGCAAGAACGGGCGGTTACGACGGCAGAGGCGTAGCGGTTATCAAGAGTGAAAGTGACAATCATATAATCATGCCTGTACCTTCGGTGATTGAGCCTTTGGTAGATATTCACAAGGAACTAAGTGTCATCGCTGCAAGAAATGAACAGGGAGTCATCAAATGTTTTCCAGTAGTAGAAATGGAATTTAACCCAGTTGCCAATCTTGTAGAATATTTGTTATGCCCTGCGGTAGTTTCCCAAGAAATTGCGGATCGTTGTGAAAAAATTGCAATTGATACCATTGAGGCTTATGACGTGTGTGGTTTGTTAGCAGTAGAAATGTTTTTGACGAATGATAATGAAGTCTTGATTAATGAAGTAGCACCTCGTCCGCACAACAGCGGGCATCATTCCATAGATGCAAATATTACCTCGCAGTACCAACAGCATTTGAGAGCCATAATGAATTTGCCATTGGGCAATACGGATGTAAAAATTCCGAGTGTGATGGTGAATTTGTTAGGTGCAGAAGGTCATACTGGAGATGCCATTTACGAAAATATGGATCAATGTATGGCGGTAGATGGTGCTAAATTTCATTTGTACGGAAAAAAAATAACAAAACCTTTCCGTAAGATGGGGCACGTGACCATTTTGAATAAAGATATTGAAGTAGCCAAAATGAATGCAAAGTATATTCGGGAAACGTTAAAGATTCGATCATAATCAGATAAAATTTATAGGATTTGTGAGTAACTCAAATATTTTTGATCCATTTGGGGAAATAAATGAGAGAGAACTAAAGGAATACACCATTGGGTACTTTATAATTATTGGATTAAGTTTCATTTTTCCATTGATGATGGCTACTGCTATAAATGAAGGAGTTGCTTTTGTGAAAATTATATGGTGGTTCCAAAACGATATTTTATTTTATGAGGTCAAACAATATTTGATTTTATCACTCATCGTTTTTTTTCTTCCAATAATTTATTTGTGGTGGTTGGCTAATTTGACAATAAAAAAAATTCTTTTGCGGGTACACAAAGATTTCTTTGTCGAATGGAATAAGGAATTAAGTGAGTTGATTGCTGATTATTGTATCAATTCTTCTCAAAAATTACAAGATGGAGAATTAACAGATTTTATGGATAAAATTCTTTTTTGGATGAATGATAAATTGAGCAAATTTCCTAAATGGCTTAGATGGATTTCTAAAAAGTTGTTCGAGCAAATTCCTTATGTAAACATAGTTAATGCAATTATTTTTCACGATGAGTTTACTAAGG
>JBCCJE010000782.1:0-3259 GCA_039027925.1 Bacteroidota bacterium | reverse complement strand
GAAAATTTAAAATGCTTCATTCAAAACTTCAACTTATAATTCTAACGCCCCAAATTTATAACGATCTCCTCTTTCTCCAAAAATTGCGATTTCTCTTTTTCCAATTTGTTTACAAACTTTCGGGCGAGCGATGATACCTTGCTCTTTGTTGCTCGATAGAGGATAGGTAGCCACATTGCCGTCCATACCCACTTCTGTTAAGACCAAGGTAGAGTTGGCACCATTATACCGGTAGCGCCGATTATTCTTTTTTGCCCCAAAGTTTTTCCCATTGTCATTATATACAAAACAGATTTTATCCCTTACAATCGCCATCACGTAACTAGAGTAATATCCTCCGTCGTTGATGGTTTCCTGCCGCTTAGGGATTCTGCTTGCCCATTGGATTTCGCCCGTAGGTTTGATATTGACCACGATGATGTCATTATAGTTATAGTGGTAATCAAAATTTCGCTGTAGATTGTCGAAGCGATTGAACCGATTCACGCCCCATCCCCAAGCGGGATAAAACGTTCGATCTTCTTCTCGCTCCACGAAGTATTGCTCTGCTACTAGAACTGCCCCTCCGTCGCTCCGCAGAATCAAATCATTCAGGGCGTACTGATAGAGTTCGGCCGTTTTTCTACCGCCCGTTTCCTCTGCTCTTTGCGCCTTGCGCTTTTTGCGATCCGAGTAGTACTCCGTCAAAAAATCAAAATCAAATTCTCGGTAGCTTTGATTAGAGATCACTCTCGTTTTGGGATCAATATGAAAAAAATAAGTGCCCTTGGCAGTGTAAGCCCCACGGTCAGAATAAAATCCAGAGCAAATCAGCTTACCTCCTCTTCCGACTCTAAATGTCAAATCTGTAATAAATTTTCCATCGAGGGTAATATCGTATTGTTCTGCATCTTCTCCATTTTCGGTGTAGGCTAGGATCACGTAGCGATAAGCTACATTTCTTTTGAGAAATCCCGATGAGTTTTCGTACAGCAAGCCCAGAAAATAGACATTGCCATTATTATCCACCCGATAATCCGTCACCGCAAATTGATTGTCAGGATACGGTAGCCGAATATTTCTGTCCCATATTTTTTCAAACTCATTGTCAAATACCGCTATCGAAAAACCCTCCTGTGCTCTTTTTTTGTAGGGCAGTTGACTATATACCAATACCTTGGAGCTATCCTTGGAAACGTGAAAATTGAACTTGCCCTCTCGGTATTCATCCCTTGCGGGGGTTTCGGCAATCATGGTAATTTTTTTACCGAGTGCTAGACTTTTCTTACGAATATCCTGCACAAAAAGATAGTTGATCTTATGCGCTTTGTTATTGAATGAGGACAGTAGATAGAACTGATTATTCAAGTACAATACCTTCTCTAGGTCTCTTTTTTTCTTTTTGTACTTTAAGCTCAACTGCTTCGATTTTTTCAACTTCATGTTAGCATCATATTTTTCAATATAAAACTTCTGAGGTTTTGAGCCAGTAGCTAGTTTACCGGGTTGTTGTTCCCGTAGGGCATAAAATCCATCGGCGTCACTGCCTAGTATTTCGGATAAAAAAGAGTTTTTGGGTTCGTTCAAACTATTTCCCCACTCTAAATTTCCCGAAAATTCTCTTGCTGTTTGGGCAGTAGTCGCAGCAGCGCAACTGAGCAGAACAACTAAAATTAAAATACGATTGACTATTACTTTCATAATTTTGCTTTTGTTAAACAAAACTGTTTTTTCCAACGATATGTTTTATTTTTTAAGTCCTCAAATTAACAAAAGGAATCTATTCTATTTTTTGCCACAAAGGCACGAGGACACAAAGATTTTTTATGTCTGTGGGCATGAAAGTTAAAAAGAGATGTAAAAACTTCGTGGCTTGGTGACTTCGTGGCTGCCCTATTTTTTGCCACGAAGATTTTTCCACCGAGATTTCAAGTCAAGGAATTTTCAATTTTTCATTTTCAATTTTCAATTAAAATTCTGCCTTCGTGGCCAATTAAAAAGACTACCTTTGCGCCACTTTTTTAAAAAGATACCGCAGGTGGTATTAAAAAAACAAGCGTAATGAATATTGAAAAAAACAGAGTAGTTGCCATTGATTATACTTTAACGGATAACGAAGGTGTAGTCATTGACACCTCAGCAGGTAGAGCACCTTTGAAATATTTACACGGAACGGGGGCACTCATTCCGGGATTGGAAAAAGAGTTGGAAGGAAAAATTACTGGTGACAAACTAGACGTATCCATCCCACCAGAAGAAGGCTACGGGGTGCGAAATGAACAACTCCTACAGGTCGTTCCCAAAAAACATTTTGGAGATACCCCTGACATTCAGCCAGGGATGCAATTTCAGGCCAACAGCCCACAGGGGCCGATTTTAGTGACGATCATGGAAGTCAACGATGATACCGTAGTAGTAGATGGCAATCATCCGCTGGCGGGGGTGGTCTTAAATTTTAAAGTGGAAATCAAAGCAGTACGTGCTGCCTCGGCCGAAGAGATTGAACAGAGTCAGGTTAGCGAGGAAGGTGGCAGTACTAACTGATCCTGTGAATAAAAAACTACCCATTATCTACCAAGATGACTATCTCGTAGCGGTTAATAAACCCCACGGTTTGTTGGTGCATCGGAGTTGGGTAGCTGCCCACGAAAAAGAGTTAGCCCTGCAAAAAGTGAGAGATCAAATTGGGCAGAGGGTATTTCCCATCCACCGTTTGGATCGTAAGACATCAGGTGTTTTACTATTTGCCTTGGATAAAGCAACGGCTGCGTTGGTGCAAGCGGAATTTATTCATCAGCGGGTTGTGAAAAAATACATTGCCATCGTACGTGGATTTTTTCCTGAAGCCGTAGAGGTAGATTACCCCTTGACCAATGATCGCAATAAGACGCAGGAAGCCATTACCGTTTTCAAAAAAATACAGCAAGTAGAATTAGACATACCTTTTGGTCAATTTTCTACTTCGAGGTATTCCCTGATTCACGCTTTTCCGAAAACGGGAAGACAACATCAAATAAGGAAACACCTCAATCATTTGCGCCACCCCATCATTGGGGATCGTCCTCACGGGTGCAATAAGCAAAATAAATTATTTAAGGAAAAATGGAAAATGACGACGATGCTGTTGCACGCCGCAATGTTGAGGTTCGTGCATCCAGCGTCAAAGGAAAATCTAATCTTGGAAGCTCCTTTTTTCGCTGAGTTTGAAAGGATGAAGCGAGCGTTAGGTTTTGTGGTTTCCTAAGCGTAAGTCTGAAAGTTAATCCATAAAAAAAGGCGT
>JBCCJE010000781.1:0-3259 GCA_039027925.1 Bacteroidota bacterium | reverse complement strand
GGCAGCCACGAAATTACGTTGACCTACGAGCAGGACAATTGCACTTTTACGGATAACGTGGTGATTGATATTTTTGGAATACCCGATCCTTCATTTGAAGTTACTGATACTATTTGCGTCAATAATTTTGCAACGATCACCTACTTGGGGAGTGCCTCCGCCAACGCGATTTACACTTGGGATTTTGCTGGGGGAAATATCATCTCTGGAAATGGCAGCGGCCCCTACGACATCCAATGGGCCGATGCGGGAAATTATAACATTACATTGACGGTGGAAGAAAATGGCTGTACTTCGACCACTTTTTCGGAAAATATTCAAATAGACGATGAACTGGAAGTGCCGATTATTTCTTGTTTGTCCACCACTAGTACGGTTACTTTTTCGTGGGCAGATGTAGTCGGCGCTACGGACTATCAAGTCAACGAATTAATGGGTAGCGGTGGAGTGCTGAACGGAAATAGCTATGCGTTTACCAACCTTAGTCCGGGAGAAGCAGTCTCCGTTGAGATCGTTGCCAGCGGAAATACGATCTGTGGTAGTAGCCAATCGGCGGCAGCTTGTAGTGCCAACGATTGCCCCATCATTGATTTAGCGATTGCGCCGATGGCAGATGTGTGCTTAGGTGCACAGACGAGTGACCTACCACTAGAGGTTATCGTCATGGGGTCGGACGGAAGTGGAGTGGGGGAGTGGTCAGGAAATGGTGTTATTGGTAATAATTTTGATCCCCAAATAGCGGGAGTAGGCAGCCACGAAATTACCTACACTTTTACCGAGATTCAATGTGTATTTTCGGCTTCCGTTTTTATTAATGTTTTTTTACAACCCGTAGTGGATGCAGGAATAGGTGGCACACTTACCTGTGACCTTACGACTATCACCTTGAATGGAACAAATTCTTCCTCCTTCGGAAATGTGATATGGAACACTACCGATGGGAATATTGTAGGAAATAACAATACACTTACACCCGTAGTGAATGCTGCTGGTACGTATCAATTAGTCGTTGAAAATTCGGGCTGTACGGCGAGCGACGAGGTGACGATCATCCAAGATATTACCTTACCCGTAGCGGATGCTGGTACCGAAAAAACGATAACCTGTACTCAAAACTGCGTGACGATTGGTGGAAATAATACGAGCACGGGCAATGACTTGACGTACCTCTGGACTGGGGGGAATAATTTTACATCAAATGAATTGACCCCTACTGTCTGCCAAGCGGGAGATTATCAGTTGGTCGTGTATGATAATAGTAATGGATGTTTTTCTCCGCCGGCAACTGTGGCGGTTAGTGAAAATCTTACGCCGCCCGTGGCTACCATCGAAAGTACTGGAAATCTGGATTGTAGTACTGCGGGAGTTATCTTGGATGCCAGCAATTCATCTGCTACTGGAGGAATGACTTTGCAATGGAGGAATGATGATGGCGAAATCTTAGGAGTGAACAACGACACTTACGAAGCTACCACCGCTGGAAAATATTACCTATACGTGGTGGATACGATCAATGGTTGCGAAGCTGTGGACTCTACTGAAATCATTGATCTGACGAGCTATCCACTCGCCGCCATTGAACCAGCCGAAACTTTGACTTGTGAGGTGACTTCCGTAGTTTTAGATGGCTCTAATTCTTCTAGTTCAAACAGTATTGAATACCATTGGACGGGGCCACAAGGAGGCGTGCAATCGGGGCAAAATACGCCGACGCCTACTGTTATACTATCGGGAGAGTATCATCTAAACGTTTTAGATACTGCGAATGGTTGCGCTACGGGTGCGTCAGTTTTGGTTTTTCAAAACAATACATTTCCAATAGTGAATGCGGGGCAAGATATCGAGTTGAACTGTAACGAAACAACTGCCGAACTCGGAAATCTCAACCCTAGTAATAGCAATCAATACACTTACCAATGGACTGCTTCCAACCCCGACGCCAACATTTCTGATCCAAATGCCATGCAAGTAACCGTAGAGGGTTTTGGGACTTACACCCTCGAAGTCACGAACATCGAAAACGGCTGTACAGCGAGCGATGAAGTAAATGTACTGGAAAGTTCTAATGTTCCCCAAATCATCAACGTTCAATTCCAAGATCCTACCTGCTACGGAGATAACGATGGCTTTCTGATGATTGAGTCCGTAGAGGGAGGAACGCCTCCATATACTTACACATTTAATGGAGCTACGGAGAGTGCTCAAACATTTTATAACAATCTATCTCCAGGAGACTATGACGTCACCATTCGAGACTTTTACGGATGCGAACTATCCACTTCCACCACGCTACTCGAACCAGAACTGGTCACCATTGATTTGGGGGAAAATCAAACCATTGATCTAGGAGATAGCATCACAATTCAACCTTGGATAACGGGTGCTTACGACACACTCATCTGGACTGCTCCCATTCCGTATTCAAGTTGTAACAATTCTTTTCCGTGTCTTAATCCTACCTTTCAGCCCACCGACATCATCAACGTCTCCGCTACAGTACTCAACGAAAATGGGTGTTGGGCAGAAGATTTAATTACTATTTTTGTTAGAAAAAATCGGAAAGTATTTATTCCTTCGGCGTTTGCGCCAGCGGGTCACACCGAAAATCAAAAATTTATGATCTACGCAGGACAAGGCGTGAAGAAGATCAACCAATTTCAGGTATTCAATCGGTGGGGCGAAAAGCTATATGGGGCTACCGAATTTTTACCCAACGATGCTTCCTACGGCTGGGATGGTAATTTTAATGGGAAAAAAATGTCGCCCGGAGTTTATGTGTATTTTGCGGAAATTGAGTTTATTGATGGTATAAAAGTTATCTACAAAGGAGATGTGACTTTGATGCGGTAGGATTTTGCTTTTCAAAAGGTGTATAGCTATACTTTCCTTTCTTCTCGAAGTCAACTATCAGTAATAAAATGGTTGGGTACACGGGCCGGTATGATTGCAGTACTACATACTTTACGAAGTAATCTATCATTACATCCTCATTTACATTGTATTATTCCTTGTGGAGGTATTAGTAAGGCACAAGACAAGTTGATACCCACTCAAAAAAATATTGCACCTATTCCTTTTCATTGAAAAGATTGCTTGGAGCAACTGACGTATAATCATCCAGATCAATGTCCTTTTTGTCAACAAAAGACCGTTTTACTATTGGGGCATGTTCTACAATCTGCTCCTGTGTTTGATCCTATTGGAAGAGCCCCCCAACATTTTAGAAATTATTACGCTTGCGAGTCAGATTATTCTTTTT
>JBCCJE010000780.1:0-3262 GCA_039027925.1 Bacteroidota bacterium | reverse complement strand
GACATTGTGTTTTTAGACGAGCGGTTTGCGCAGCTGTACGATCAGGATAAAAAATTCGGAGATACGTTTCTGGTTTTTGCTTCACTGGCCATACTGGTGGCCATTTTGGGTTTGTATGGACTGGCTTCGTTTTTATCCGTCCAGCGATCCAAAGAAGTGGGCGTTCGGAAAGTGTTGGGTGCCTCGGTGTGGGAGATTGTTTTCCTTTTTTACAAAAACTTTCTGGTATTACTCGGCATCTCAGCGATTCTGGGCTTTCCATTGATTTATTACTTAATGAACGGTTGGTTAGATGGCTATGCGTTTCGGATTGATTTCCCATGGCAGGTATCACTCATCAGTTTGGGTGTAGTAGCAGTTTTTGCGCTTCTCACTGTTTCTTACCAGGTCCGTAAAGTAGCTGTTTTAAACCCCGCTAAAACCTTGAAATATGAATAGTCTATATAACGTTTTACTACGACCAGTCATCATCCTTGTATGTCTTGGTCCTTTTATTTCTCATGCACAGAAGAAACCTGTAAAAACCTTTGAGTATCTGTGGAAACTCTTTGATGAAAAGTACGCAAGCTTTGAGGAGAAGGGGATTGACTGGCAGGAAAGCTACGATACGTATCGTGGGCAGGTATCCGAAGAAACGACCGATGAGGAGCTTTTTGTTGTACTTACTCAAATGCTACGCCCGCTCAATGACGGCCACGTGAACCTAATAGTGAAGAAATTGGATACTGCTTTCAATGCGGAACGGGAATCCAGGATCATGGGTGTGTACGATAGCCTTGAAACAAAAAAGGGAAGTTTTGGGGCCATGTATGAAGCAACGTTAAAGAAGATCGGGTTTGATTCCCTAAAAGAAATTGGTCCAGCCTTCAGAGATATGAAACTTTTTAGGTACACGGATAATGGGCGTATCGGGTACTTGCGTTTTTTCAGGTCTTTTAGCACACTCATAAAAATGGTGGGATTCTCGCTAGAGGCTCAGCTGGATGAGGTTTTCAACTCTTTTGAAGGGTTGGATGCACTCATTGTTGATGTCAGGTTTAATATTGGAGGAGACGATTATTTTTCTCAACGAGTCGTGGGACGGTTTATCGAGGAGGAAATGCTGGGATTTAAAAAACAAACGAGAAAGGACAAAGTATTTGGTGAGTTATCGGACAGGTACGTGAAGCCAAGGGGAGGCAAGCCTTTTTTGAAACCGGTCGTCTTACTTACAAATGACCAGACCGTGAGTGCAGCGGACGTCCTGGCACTGATGATGGACCAGTTGCCCAATGTGACCATCATGGGAGAGCGATCCAATGGGTCATACTCTGATCTTTATGGAAGAAAGCTGCCGAACGGATGGAGGGTGACCTTAAGCAATCAGCGGTATTACTCCGTAGATATGGTGAACTATGAAGGAGTGGGGACACCTGTGGATATTGAAGCACTGAACCAACAAATCTATATCGAGAGTGCTTTTGTAGAAAAACTAAATGAAGCGACTTCCAAAGTTATTGTTGGGCAAACTTATATGATTGAGCGTTTGATGCTCGGTTTGTTAGCCAACGGACACGTTTTGCTCGAAGGCTTACCTGGTCTAGCAAAGACCTTGGCCATCAAAACCTTATCGAGTGCGGTGGATGCAAAATTT
Organism: Bacteroidota bacterium; assembly: GCA_039027925.1. Classification (GTDB taxonomy): domain Bacteria; phylum Bacteroidota; class Bacteroidia; order Chitinophagales; family Saprospiraceae; genus CAJQQY01. The sequence goes on along the minus strand of JBCCJE010000780.1, from coordinate 1,629 downwards.
AGTCGGGTGCAGTTTACGCCCGATTTGTTGCCAGCAGATATTATCGGTACGATGATTTTTAACCCGAGTAGCAACGAATTTACCGTGCGAAAAGGGCCGATTTTTGCTAATTTTATTTTGGCGGATGAAATCAACCGAGCGCCCGCTAAGGTACAAAGTGCGCTATTAGAAGCGATGCAAGAACGGCAAGTAACGATTGGTAACGATACCTTTAAATTGCAAGAACCATTTTTGGTCTTAGCGACCCAAAACCCGATTGAACAAGAAGGAACCTATCCTCTGCCCGAAGCGCAAGTGGACCGTTTTATGTTGAAAGCCAAAATTACGTATCCGAGTAAAGAAGAGGAAAGAGAAATTGTGCGTCGAAATTTAAAAGGAGATTTTGAAAAAGTGGAGGCAATCGCCAAAACGGAAGATATTTTGCGTGCTCGAAAAACGGTTCGTAAAGTATATATGGACGAAAAAATTGAGCAGTACATTTTAGATATTGTGTTTTCTACTAGAGACCCCAAGGGGTACGGCATGAGTCAATTAAGCCATTTGATTAATTACGGTGGGTCACCCCGTGCGAGTATCAATCTAGCAATGGCTGCTAAAGCCTATGCCTTTCTGAAACGGCGAGGCTACGTTATTCCCGAAGATGTTCGAAATATTTGTCACGACATTATGCGACATCGAATTGGCTTAACCTACGAAGCCGAAGCGGAGAATATTACCCAAGAAGATGTAATTAGCCAAATACTCAATACTGTCGAAGTACCTTAGAGGAGAAGTCAGAGGTCAGACCGTCCTATCGGACTGTCAGAAGTCAGATTAGTACTTCTCAAATCTGACTTCTGACAAAGAAGTGGTCTGACTTCTGACCTCTTTCTCCTATCCCCACAATCATTCAAACAACTAACAACAATTATAATTGACTATGAGAACATTTGTGGGCCTAATTTTTTTAACGATTTGGACTTCCTTCTCGTGGGGGCAAACGGCTATTCAAACAAAAGTTGCTTCTGAAAAAGTGAAGCATTATAAAGGTCGTGTTGACGATATTAACGATGTGACCGTTTCGTTAGCCTGTGAGGGTAAAAAGTGTACGGGGGAGTTGACGTACTTGCGGAGTCGCGATAAATTTCAGTTGAGAGGTACTCGTAAAGGAGATTTCTTACAACTACAAGAATACAGTGCGGCCAATAAATGTACGGGTTATTTGAATGGAAAAATTAGCGGCGAGAATATTCAGCTGGATTGGAAAAATAAACAGGGGACGGTTGGCAATCATATTAAGCTGAAAGAAGTGACTCGAAAGCCCGATTTCCCTTCTTTCTGCGGGGACAACAAATGGATTAATGCCTACACGGGCTTCATCAAGGACGAACGAGTTGAGATGATTTTGCAGCGAGTTGAAAACAATCGTTTGCTGGGAACAGCCTATTTTGCGGACCAAAAGCAAAAAGTAGTACTCGAAGGAGTGCTTGCGGATGATAAGAATCTGATAATTAATTTTGTAAAATCGGATAATTGGACTTCAATGGGAACGCTTCGAGGCGTTTATCGGGGCAAACAAAATTTGAGTGCTAGTTTTTACGACGTACAGAATTTACAAGATTTTTCTGTTTTTGAACTGAAAAAAAGTTT
>JBCCJE010000779.1:0-3269 GCA_039027925.1 Bacteroidota bacterium | reverse complement strand
CAGATGATGAATCTACGGGAGGAGAAGGAAATGGGCTTTCTTATTTTTATGCTGCTAAAAATGTAGACCACCTATTCGAGTGAATAAATTCATGAATTAAACTAGTGATAACCAACCAGTTACAAGAATATTAGTCCTTCCAGATTTTCGAAATCTGGAAGGACTTTTTTTATGAAAAATATTTTTTGCGTAAAAAATACACAAAATATTTGCTTTTGAGTTCTGAGTAAATTAAATTTGTGTAAAAATTACGCAAAATGAAATATTTGAATTTAGATAAAAACTTTTCACCCTTCGGAAAATCAATCACTTTTGAGAGTTTTACCTTTTCAGGAGGAGAGCCGCATATCAAGATTTTAGAGGAGATCAATGAAGGTGAGGAAATAACGATTACTACCCATATCAAAAGTTTTAATGATGTAGGAATACTGTTGTTAGCTACTGATGCACTAAGAAGAATGGGCATTGAAAAGATAGATTTGTTTTTGCCTTACTTCCCTGCTGCCCGACAGGATAGATTAATGACGATGGGAGAACCGCTTAGTGTAAAAGTATATGCTGACATCATCAACGCTCAAAATTATCAAAGCGTGACGATTCTAGATCCACACTCGGACGTAGCACCCGCTTTATTGAATAGAGTAAAAAATATTTCAAATCACAATTTTGTAACAAAGTGTTTGCGAAGCATAACCGATTGTGTTTTGATTGCCCCTGATGGAGGTGCATTAAAGAAGGTTTATCAACTTTCACAATCACTAGGAGGAATTCCTGTGGTAGAATGTAGCAAACTACGCAATGTAAAAACTGGAAAACTAAGCGGATTCAAAGTTTATACAGATGACTTAGAAGGAAAGACTTGCGTAATCGTAGATGACATCTGTGATGGTGGTGGAACATTTTTAGGCTTAGCAGAAAAATTAAAAGCGAAAAATTGCGGAAAACTAATTCTTATCGTCACCCACGGAATCTTTAGTCAAGGATTAGAAAAATTAGAAGGGGTGTTTGACAAAATTTATACGACGGACTCATACCCCCTAACCCCTAAAGGGGAGTACGGAAGTGCTTTGAGTAAGCTGCATGTGATTAAAATCAATGAAGCGCTATTAAAACCACAGCGCAGCATAGCTGCTATTAAGAATTAAGAATGAAAAATTAACAATTAATAATTGTCGAAAATACGGTGAACCTAAAACTTTGTTTTTTGCTCCCGATTTTTCTCGGAATTATTATAAGTATGTAGTACAGTGTACTAGAGTTGCGATTGAAAAATTTAAAACGCGGAATTGAAAACTGTCAATTTAAAAGACAGAATATATGACCATTAAGATTGATAAAAGAAACCAATTATAAATTTCAACCAAAAGAAAGATCTATGAAAAATAAAGAAATCAACCATAAAAAAACAACGCTCTCCCCTTTAGGGGCCAGGGGGTTACACCTCACCGACGGCTACAAAGTTGACCACAGAAGTCAATACCCTAAAGGAACAGAATTGGTTTATTCCAATTGGACACCACGAAAAAGTAGAGTAAAAGGCGTAGATAAAGTAGTATTCTTTGGCTTACAATATTTTATTAAAAAATATTTACAACAAGACTTTTACGAAAACTTCTTTAAGCAACCAAAGGCAAAAGTCATCAAGCGATACCAACGACGAATTAATGGTTACTTAGGAGAAGAAGCCGTTACTTATGATCACGTAGAAGCATTACACGACTTAGGATATTTACCGATAGAAATAAAAGCATTGCCAGAAGGAATGTTAGTACCGATTCGAATGCCAATGTTTACTATTAAAAATACATTACCAGAATTTTTCTGGGTGACGAATTTTTTAGAAACCATTTTGTCTTGTATTATTTGGATGCCTTGTACAAGTGCGACGATGAGTTTGCAATACAGAAAAATCTTAGATCGCTACGCCGAGCAAACAGGAGGAGATAAAGCATTAGTAGATTGGCAAGCACATGATTTTAGTTTTCGAGGAATGGCTGGACTAGAAGCAGCAATGATGAGTGGAGCAGCGCATCTTTTAAATTTTACAGGAACTGATACGATTCCAGCAATTGATTTCTTGGAAGAGTATTACGGAGCAGACAGCGAAAAAGAATTGGTTGGTGGGAGTGTACCCGCTACGGAACATTCTGTGATGTGTATGGGGATGGAAGCGACTGAAATTCAAACTTTTAGAAGATTGATTAATGAAATTTATCCTAAAGGAATTGTCAGTATTGTTTCTGACACTTGGGATTTCTGGAAAGTTATAACAGCATATTTACCAAAATTAAAAAATGAAATTTTAGCACGGGAAGGAAAAGTAGTGATTCGACCAGATAGTGGCGATCCTGTAAAGATTATTTGTGGTGATCCAGATGCTCCTGTCGGAACGCCTGAATACAAAGGTGCAGTAGAATGCTTATGGGAAACATTTGGTGGAACCATGACCGAGCGAGGTTATAAAATGCTAGATGAACACATTGGCTTAATTTACGGAGATAGCATCACGCTTGAACGATGCGAAGCGATCTGTAGTCAATTAGCAGCTAAAGGTTTTGCGAGTACCAATGTCGTTTTTGGAATCGGCTCATACACCTATCAATATGTGACTCGCGATACTTTTGGATTTGCGATGAAAGCTACTTATGGGGAAGTAAATGGAGAAGGTCGAGCGATTTTTAAAAATCCAAAGACGGATGATGGAACCAAGATTTCTGCCAAAGGGTTGATTCGATTGGATGGAAATGAGTTAGAAGTGATGAGTATGAAAGATGAAGTGACGAAGGAGGAGGAAGCAGGTGGATTATTGGAGGTAATTTATCGAGATGGGGAATTGATGAGAGAGTGTACTTTGCGAGAGATAAGAGGATTATTACGAAGACAACTAGAGAAGAAAGAGTTAATCAATTTTTAAAATATACATCTAAAAAAATAAATTTCAAAAACTATAAAATACAATAAACAGGGCAAGAAAAAAGAAACTCCAAGTATTCGTTTCATCCACTTATCTAGATTTGATTGAGGAAAGACAAGCTGCAGTACAAGCTATCTTATCATGTGGACATATACCCGCTGGGATGGAATTATTTAGTTCAGGAGATGAGTCACAAATGGAAGTAATCAAAAGATGGATCGATGAATCTGATGTTTTTCTTTTAATTCTAGGTGGACGATACGGTAGTGTTGATACTAAGACAGGTAAAAGTTATACTCATTTGGAATATGAATATGCTCTTGAAAAAGGACTAGCCAATTTTGCTGTAGTTATT
>JBCCJE010000778.1:0-3270 GCA_039027925.1 Bacteroidota bacterium | reverse complement strand
TTCATTTTCTAGAACTAGCAACAGATGATTTTTTGAAGATCGGTCAAATCGAATTTTTTCGTCAGGATAAAAAGTAAGAACTGCATTATTGGTTTGATCAAAAATAACCACCTTGAGATAGTCAAGTTTTTCTCCAGCTTCCGTTTCAAAATTAGCAAGCATACGTGCATCTAATTTTTTCATAACTTTATCAATATTCAGCACCCCAAAAGTCACTATAGGCATCCTTCTACGAGTGACTCCTGAAGCGATTTGATCTGGTGATAACATTCCAATTACATTTTTCTCCAAAAGCATTTTTTGGTACTTTTCGAACTCAATTTCGTAGGTTGCAAATAGCTTGTTATAAATCGTATCTAGCGTTGCCCATTTTTCACACCTTGCTTTATGTTTCTGTAGATATTTTTTGTAGAACTTCTGATTTCGTTTCTGCTCAGTTCTGGGATTCTGCGTATGCAAATAGGGGAAGGCTGCTAGCTCTTTAGTCACTCCCTCACAATGAAAAGTAATCGTATAATTATCTTTTGATTTATTTGACTTGATGGTAATATCTTCTAGTTTATATTTTTTAAGAGAGTCAGTAGCGTTTCTCCATCGGTAGGGACTTTTTTGGAGATTGGTCAAAAATTGGGAAGCTGCCTTTTTATTGTCGCCGTCATAAATCCAAATCATTTTTCTATTTTCGTAAAGCTCAGGAAAATACTTCATTAGTCTCGATGAATCTTTATAGCTTTTCGAGTCTTCTTTCTGCAAAACCTCAATCTGGAATTGTAAAGAACTTTTGTATATATCAGTTTTGCGAGGCGAAGTTTTTTTAGTGAGTTTACGTACATGTATATTAGATTTTCTAATCGTGGGCGCCACCGGTGGATTAAAAAATGCTATCGGATTAGGGTCGTTGATGGCATTTTGAATTTCCCTACGAATTGGTTCAGTTAGTATGTCCTTAGAATTCCACAAAACGGAATCCGTTCCTTCTTCCACCCACTCTCCCGTTGATTCATCCAAAACGTAAGTCTGAAAATCGTCTTCCAACTGACTCGACGTCAGTTCTACGTTGATCATTTCCCCTAGCGGATTAGGAAAAACGGGTGTCCCATTTTGATTCGCCCGTATTTCTACCATACCTGCGGACTGAAAAAATTCCTTTTGCCCAGCAGCATCTACCGTCATCGGAATACCGCTAAGATAGATGTCGAGCGGGTTGTTAAATTCTCGAAATTGGACAGCTACCTCGCCTTTGACTACTTCGCCATTTTCGTCAACGAAGGCATTAGGAGGTATGATTATTTTTGTTCCAGAGTGGTGCTCGATGGTTTCTGCTTTGGCTCCCTCGACTAGGTAAGTAGAAAATTTAGGTGCCTCATCCATCATGGGAGGTTGGATAGCGGAAATGCTTTCCGAGGTGGACTTACCCCCATAAACATACTGGGCTTCAAGATTGGAAAAAATTAAAATGAATAGGAAAAGTAAGTAGTTGTAAATTTTCATGACAAGATATTGTTTTTTTGTAAATAGTTGATTATCAGGTATTTAAATTCAATGAAAGCGTAAGAACAGCAATTCCTTATATGGAGATATGTCGTCCTTCTGAGACTCTTGAAATATGCAAATAGATTGTTATAACCTACTACCCATATTTTGTCCCTCTGGGACTTCTAGATATAAAAAGTCCTAGAGGGACAAAATATAGGTAGAAAAAAAGTCGAATCAATAGCTTTTGAGTCCCAGCGGGACGACACTTTTCTCATATAAGAAACCGCTAGCGCAAGCAAGGATCAGGTTCTTTTGGCAGCAACCAAAGATTACGTATCATTTAGTACTATAGTTAAAGAATGGTTGCACCTAATTTTCCTTGAGAAAAAATTCACTCATTGAAAAGAACGGAAGTGAAGTATAACAAATTATAAACGGAGAAAACGTTAAAAGCTACAGTATGAAGTCAGAATTGAGCACTGGCTTAAAAACGCCTAATCTTACCTGCAAATGCCCAATAAAAAATGTCATCGCATTTTACATACAATGACATTCAAATACTTATTAAAAAACCGTGTTTCTATTTTTCGGGATTTGGTATCAGTTTTTCATCCAGAAGATCATGGAACATAGTCTTTCAAAAATATTCTCGATAGATCCTACTCCCAAGACTTTATCGGCCTTATTTTGTTTTTTGTAAAAATCAAAAACTGGAGCTGTCTTATTATTATATTCTTCAATTCGATTGCGAATAATACTTTCGTCTTGATCGTCACTTCTTCCTGAGTCTTTTCCTCTAGCCAGTAACCGCTTTACTAATTCTTCGTCGGGCACATCCAGCGATAATAATCCTGAAATACTCCAACTTTTTTCTGCTAAAAATTCATCCAAGGCTTCCGCTTGGGCTATCGTTCTGGGGAATCCATCGAAGATAAAACCTGCCGCTTCTGGATTTTCGTTTACCTTGGCTTTGAGCATGTTGATCGTTACGGAATCAGGAACTAGCTCTCCTTTGTCCATGTAGCTTTTCGCCTCTACGCCTAAGGCTGTCTCGTTTTTAATATTGAATCGAAAAAGGTCGCCCGTGGAAATGTGTAACAGATTATATTTTTCTACTAGCTTGCTTGCCTGTGTTCCTTTGCCTGAACCCGGAGGTCCGAACAAGATTAAGTTCAACATGTGCTATCATTTTAATTAAAAGCCCTACGAAATATAAGGATTTTTTAATTGTGTGGAGCCTACGGGAGTCGAACCCGTGACCTCTTGACTGCCAGTCAAACGCTCTAGCCAACTGAGCTAAGGCCCCATTTGAGTTTTAGCATTTTTAGATTAAAAAGTGCAAAAACCAATTCTGCGCAAATATAAAAAAACTTTAAAGGAAATCTGATAAAACTGCCGTTGGAGTTACAGCATTACAATTGATGATAGTTCGAATCGTTGATTGACCGATCAGAGCTTTCGAAGGTATCTGATAAGTGGAGCTATTCGTCGGATGGTTTGACTCACTTACCCTACAATTTATTGTTTCCGCTTTTTAAATTTCTTTTTGCTCGCTTCTTCGTATTCCTCTATCTCTTCTAAAAGTTTTTTAATATCACCCGCCGTATCACTAGAGAAGTCAATCGTATCTCGGTATTCCTCCTTTCCGATCTCTAAGACCCTAATCTTTTCTCCCAAAAAATCCTGAATCTTGACCAGTAATTGTTCTTCCTCTTTGCTACAAAAAGAATAGGCATCTCCTTTATTTTTTCCCCGACCAGTTCTTCCTACTCGGTGTACATAATTTTCGATTTG
>JBCCJE010000777.1:0-3272 GCA_039027925.1 Bacteroidota bacterium | reverse complement strand
GTTGAAGGAAATTATTTTCCTTGACAGGAAAAAAGGAGTATTGGAATTGTTACCAACTTTTCGTTCTTTTATGCAAAAATTAAAAGGCTTATCTCTTGCGTTGAACTGTTTCTACCAATTTATTTTTGCTGAAAAATCACGTAAAATAAACTGCGTCAATGGTAACCATTTTTGGCATACGACACCACGGCCCAGGCTCCACCAAAAGCCTACTGCGAGCACTTCAAAAACTTGAACCTGACTGCCTACTCATAGAAGGTGTAAAAGATGCAGAAGCATTGTTACACCACGTAGGGAATGAAAGTATGAAACCTCCCGTTGCCCTACTGACCTACAATCCAAAAGATTTCTCACAGGCGATATATTCTCCCTTCGCATCCTTCTCCCCGGAGTGGCAAGCGATTAAGTATGGTTTGAAAAAAGGAACAGAAGTACAGTTTATGGATTTGCCACATGAAATGGTTTTGGGTATTCAAAAAGCAGAAGCAGATAACCCATTCCAATTTTTTGAGGGGACAACACCCGAAAGCACAGCGAGTAAAGATGATCATTTGCAGCGAGATCCCTTGGGATATATGGCGGAGTTAGCGGGCTATACTGATTCCGAACGCTGGTGGGAAGTGACTTTTGAGGAGCGAGAAAATCCAGAAGAAATTTTTCCAGAGATCATTCAAATCATGCGGGTACTACGCGAAGCACTTCAACGCCCCGACCCTCCGATGGAACAACGCCGAGAAGCATTTATGCGGGAAACCATGCGTAAGGCGATCAAATCCGGATTTCAAAATATTGCCGTCATCTGCGGGGCGTGGCATTCTCCCATTTTGCAGGATTTTGAAAAATATAAATCAAGTGCAGATAAAAAGATACTTCGTGGCATTAAGAAAGTAAAAACGAAAAGTACTTGGGTGCCTTGGTCTTATGATCGACTTTCTACTCAAAGTGGTTACCGAGCAGGAGTAATTTCGCCAGCTTGGTATCAATTGTTGTATTCCAATCGCAAAGAAGTTGGGGTACGATGGATGACCAAAGTAGCACGATTGTTTAGAGAAAAAGATATGGATGCGTCTTCTGCCCACGTCATTGAGGCTGTTCGATTGGCGGAAACGTTAGCCACAATTCGCCAGTTGCCCATTGCGGGTATTCAAGAAATGTATGAAGCAGCAACTTCCATTTTTTGTGATGGATATGATGCGCAGATGGAATTGATTCAAAATAAACTTATCGTTGGAGATGTGTTGGGAAAAGTACCGCCAGAAATTCCTGTGATTCCCTTGCAACAAGATTTTGAGAAAAGTGTCAAGTCTGCTCGCCTATCCAAAGAATACAAAACGACAGAGGAGATCATCAAAGAATTGGACTTGCGAACCGAAAGTAATCTGCGTGCAAGTCATTTGTTACACCGCTTGGATTTGTTGGGCATCAAATGGGGAAAACCTCGAAAAGTTTCTCGATTATCTAAAGGACAATTTAAAGAAATTTGGAAACTGGTGTGGAAACCCGACTACGCCCTGAACATCATCAGCGCTGGTATGTGGGGAAATACTGTTTACGAAGCGGCGGTCAATTTTTGCAAAAAGAAGGTCAAGGAAATTGATAATCTCCCAGAACTTACCGCACTCACGGAGACTGCCCTCAAGGCGGATTTGATAGATGCTATTCCAGATGTGGTGAAGCAATTGAAAGACCTTTCGGCGTTGACTAAGGATGTAGATAAGTTGATGTTGGCGTTGCGTCCTTTGATTTATGCTATTCGCTACGGAAGCACTCGGAAGTTGGATGTCAGTAGCTTGGAGCAAGTCATCAACCAAATCATTCCTCGGATTTGTGTTTTGTTGCCCAATGCCTGCGTTGCTATCAACGAGGAATTTACCCATGAGCTTTTTGAAAAAATTCTGGACACGAACCATTCCATTAGCTTGATGGACGACGACGAACATCTGAAAAACTGGAATCATACCTTAGATCAAATCACTAGATCGCAAAATGTAAATACATTGTTAAAAGGTGGTTGCTTGCGGATGCTTTTTGATAAAAATATCATAACCGTAGCCGATGCCGCCAACGAGATGTACCTCATGCTTTCTGTGGGAAATGATACGACGAGTGCGGCTAATTGGTTGGAAGGATTTTTACACGGAAGTGGTTTGTTATTAATTCACAACCTTGATCTGTGGAATATCCTCGATAATTGGGTTGGCGAGATGTCCATGCTTACTTTACAAAATTTACTGCCCCTTTTGAGGAGAACCTTTTCGGAATTTTCCCAACCCGAAAAAGAGAAAATGTTGGAGTTAGCGAAACGAGATCAGACAAAAGTTTCGAAGAGAAAAAACAGCGATGATGATTTTGATCGGGATAGAGGAGAAGGTGTTTTACCAACTGTGAGACTTTTGCTGGGGTTACAATAATTATAAAACCATGAATATGATTCCTTTTTTTCAACAGCTTGAAGACAGTCAAAATATCTTACTAGCAGGTGCAGGCGGAGGGTTTGATATCTACTGTGGCATACCTCTTTATTTTTATTTGAAAAAACAAGGCAAGCAAGTGACTCTTGGAAATTTTTCCTTCACTTGGCTAGGTGAGACAAGTGCTGAATTAGTAACACCTCATTGCTATAAAATCGAAGGGCACAATAGAGATTTATCTGGGCGAAATTATTTTCCTGAGAAATACCTAAAACTTTGGCTAGCTATTCAAAATGAGTACCCTAATGTTTATGCCTTTGAAAGAACAGGTGTCAATCCTTTAAAAAAGGCTTACAAGCATTTAATTGATAAGCATAAAATCGATACTGTTATCTTGATAGATGGAGGGACAGATAGTTTGATGTTTGGTGATGAGGAAGGACTAGGTACTCCTCAAGAGGATATTTGCTCAATGGCTGCGGTTTATAGAACTGGAATCCAAAAGCAATTTTTAGTAAGTGTTGGATTTGGGATAGATCATTATCACGGAGTTTCACATTTTTTGTTTTTAGAAAATTTATCAACTTTAATTAAAGAAGGAGGCTATCTAGGATTATTTCAGTATAGTAAAGAAATGGAAGAAGTTCAGAAGTATATGGAAGCTGTAAAATTTGCTAATGATCGAATGCGTGGGATGGAAAGTATTGTTTCTAATTCAATTGTTAGTGCATTGGAGGGAGAATATGGAAATATTCATAAAACCCAACGAACTCGAAATAGTGAATTATGGATCAACCCTTTGATGAGTATTTGCTGGTGCTTTGATTTGAAAAAGATTATTCAAAAGAATAAATATTTTTC
>JBCCJE010000776.1:0-3279 GCA_039027925.1 Bacteroidota bacterium | reverse complement strand
ATCAAAATGAAAAGAAAACAAATACTTTACGGCGTACTCCTTTTAGTCAGTACCGCATTACAAGCACAACAGAAAAAAGTGGTTAAGATCACAGACTCCTTTTCGAATAAATCACTAAGTCTCGTTTTATTAGATTGGGAAATAGAAAAACGGCTAAAGATTGATTATTCGCTTAAGGACACCAAGGACGTCAAGGTTACGGCATCGTTTAGAAAAATACCATTAGATCAAGCTCTAAAAATATTGTTGGCCAATACTAATTTTAGTTTTCGAATAACTGGTCCTCGACAGCTAGTAATTTTTGCAAAAGGAGATGATGATGATCTACCCATCACCAAATCAGTAGATCAACCTACTCGATTCGATTTCAATATATCAGGAAAAATATTAGACGAAAAAACAGGGGAGTCCCTCCCTTACGCAGATATCATCATCACAGGAACTACCATCGGGGGAAGTACCAATTTGGACGGATATTTTACGCTCTTCAATGTTCCTTCTGATACCACGCTTTTGGAAATTAGTTATATCGGCTACCAAAGCCAATTGTATCGGTTAACTCCCAAGACAAATTTGAATAATATTGTAATCACATTAAATGAAACTGGTGTCTATCTATCAGGAATTACTGTAACTGATGTGAAAAAAGATCAGATGCTCAAAGCATCGTCGGGCATCAGTACTGTAAGCATTTCGCCCGCCCAGTTGAATGCAATTCCATCCTTAGGCGAAAAAGATATATTCCGTTCGCTTCAGTTGTTACCAGGCATTTCGGGTAGTAATGAAAGTTCATCGGGGCTTTTTGTAAGGGGTGGAACGCCCGACCAAAACTTAGTTTTATTTGATGGTTTTACGGTTTATCATGTGGATCACTTATTTGGTTTTTTTAGCGCATTCAATAGTAATGCCGTTAAAGATGTCCAACTCTACAAGGGTGGATTTGAAGCCAAATTTGGGGGAAGGATATCGAGTGTCGTAGAGCTAACGGGCAAGGATGGTAATAGTAAAGCGTTCAATACTGGATTTGGAATTAGTTTGTTAAGTATGAATGCGTTTGTAGAATCTCCGTTTGCCAAAGGGAAAGGTTCTTTTATCATAGCGGGTCGTCGCTCGTTTCAAAGTAGATTTTATAACAATCTCTTTGATAGTTTTAGTGGAGAGAATGAAGCTAACCAAGGACCAGGTGGTGGTGGCGGACTAGGTGGTAGATTAGGTAATTTGAACACCCAACCTAATTCTTACTTCTATGATCTTAACGCTAAAGCCACTTATCGGCTGACTGACCAAGATGAAATTTCGCTAAGTTTTTACAACGGAGAAGACGACCTAGACAACTCTCGCATCTTTGATGAAAATAGTCTAAGAGGACTACCTATAGAAATTAATTTTAAGAATGATATTTTAGATCAAACCAATTGGGGAAATTGGGGCTCTAGTTTGAAATGGTCTCGTAAATGGAATAATAAATTTTACTCCAATGCTAACCTTTCCTACTCCAATTATTTTAGTGATCGGGAAAGAGGTAACTACACCGAAATAGAACAAGCGGATACCACCCGATCCTTTTCAAATAATACTATTGAAAAAAATGACCTCAAGGACATCACTTTCAAAATGGATAGTGAATGGAAAACACACGCCAATAACCAAGTGGAGTTTGGGGTATTTAGTACGTACAATGACATTGAGTACTCTTATATTCAGAATGATACCATTTCTATTTTGGATAGGGATGATAGTGGCAATCAGTTGGGAGGTTACCTCCAAGATAAAATTACCTTATTTGATAAGTTCATCGTGAATGCAGGCGTACGCAGTACTTATTTTGAACCCACCGAATCGTTCTACGTAGAGCCGCGCGTCTCGCTCGTGTACCTAATCAATGATGAAATAAAATTCAAGGGAGCATGGGGAAAATACAACCAATTTGCCAATCGGATCATTCGAGAAGATATAGCTCAAGGTAGTAGGGATTTTTGGATTTTAGCGGACGGGAATGCTGTTCCAGTTAGTTTTTCCGAGCATTTTATTGCGGGGATCAGTTATGAGAAGCCCAGTTTTCTCATTGACGTAGAGGCTTACAGAAAAAATCTAAGTGGACTTTCGGAATACACCACACGGTTCGTAAGATCCGGCTTTGGGCCAAGTAGTACTTTGGATTATGAGGAAAATTTCTTCCAAGGAGATGGCGTAGCCCAAGGTGTAGAACTTTTGTTACAAAAAAAATCTGGTTCATTTACGGGTTGGTTAGGATATACACTTGGAGATGTTGATTATCAGTTTGATGTATTTGGCGAGGAGTCCTTTCCCGCCGCCCATGATGTTACACACGAAGTCAAACTTGTCGGAAGTTATAAATGGAATAGTTGGACATTCGCAGCTACTTTTGTCTATGCTACTGGAAAACCTTATACTTCTCCTACTGGTGCTTACGAAATCACCTTACTCGACGGTAGTACTACGGACTTACTTTCGCTAAGTGAAAAAAATGAATTTCGCTTTCCTGACTACCACCGCTTAGATCTTTCGGCAACCTACGACTTTGATGATTTTTTGGGAAGCAAAGCAAGTATAGGTTTTTCCCTGTATAATCTTTATAATCGAAATAATGTATGGTATCGAGAGTATGATGTCATAGAAGGACAAGTCATCGAGACCGATGTGACCCTCCTGAATGCAACACCAAGTATCTTCTTTAACTGGTCATTGAGATAAGAAATGAAAGGCTAATATGTCATTTATAAACAAAACATTTACAAAAAAATAAATCATGTTTAAATATATATTTTTCTTAATCGTCGTAGTATCAATCTTTCTTTATAGCTGTAATCAGGAATCTGTCAATCTTGAAGAAGTACAAGAAGTAGTGGTAGAGGGATACTTAATAGCTGGGGCTTCCGCCCAAATCAGACTGACCGAACTTATTGTCCTAGGTAATGGAGATAGCCTCCAAACCATAGATGACGCTGAGGTCTATATCTCTTCCGACAACGAAACTTATCTATTAGAACCAGTAGGTGATGGATATTATGAAAATGAAGATTTAGTTTTTCAAGCAGAAAAAACCTATAACTTAGCGTTGGAGTACTTTGGCAAAATGATCCAAGCGACTACTTTTGTTCCTAGCAAAACGGAAGCATTATCTATCTCCGAATCGCTGATATATCGAACTCAGATCAATGATTTTGGAGATATACAAAATCAAGATATTCCAGAACCAACCGAAATCAAATGGATAAATCCGAATGAAAGCTATTATTTTATTGCCTTAAAAAACTT